>NZ_JBMNDO010000158.1:0-15176 GCF_052542855.1 Streptomyces sp. SAS_281 | reverse complement strand
CCGGCCCGGCTCGCCACACGGCGTACGACGAACACGCAAAGGACCACCCCCCATGACTTCCGTGCCCTCCATCACGCTCAACAACGGCGTCCGCATGCCGCAGCTCGGCTTCGGCGTCTTCCAGGTCCCCGACGAGGAGACCGCCACGGCGGTCGGGCACGCCCTGGACGCCGGCTACCGCAGCATCGACACCGCCGCGGTCTACGGCAACGAACGCGGCGTCGGCCGGGCCGTCGCCGACTCCGGCCTGCCGCGCGAGGAGCTCTTCGTCACCACCAAGCTGTGGAACGCCGACCAGGGTTACGACCGGACCCTCGCCGCATTCGACGCCTCCCTGGACAAGCTCGGCCTGGACCACGTCGACCTCTACCTCATCCACTGGCCCACCCCCGCCCGGGACCTCTACGTGGAGACGTACCAGGCGCTGGAGAAGATCCTCGCCGACGGCCGCGCCCGCGCCATCGGTGTCTCCAACTTCCAGGTCCCCCACCTGCGACGGCTCATGGAGCACACCGGCACCGTCCCCGCCGTCAACCAGGTCGAGCTGCACCCCGGCCTCCAGCAGGCCGAGCTGCGCGCCTTCCATGCCGAGCACGGCATCGCGACCGAGGCGTGGAGCCCGCTGGCCCAGGGCGCGGTGCTGGAGGACGAGGCGGTCACGCGCATCGCTCAGGCCAACGGCGTAACGCCCGCGCAGGTCGTGCTGCGCTGGCACCTGCGGACGGGCAACATCGTGATTCCCAAGTCCGTCACGCCCGCCCGCATCCGGCAGAACCTCGACGTCTTCGGATTCGAGCTCACCGACACCGACCTGGCCGATCTGGCCGGTCTCGACCGGGGGCTGCGCACCGGCCCCGACCCCGACACCCTCAACTGACCGCCGGGGCCGTGTCGCCGGCCCCGGCGCGAGGAGGACCCGCCATGCACATCGATCTCTCCGGCCGCACCGCCCTGGTCACCGGCTCCACCCAGGGCATCGGCGAGGCCATCGCCGTCGGGCTGGCCCGCGCCGGCGCCCATGTCGTCGTGAACGGCCGCGGCCAGGAGCGGGTCGCCGAGGCCGTCCACGCCGTACGGACCGCCTCGGGGAGCGACGAGGTCACCGGCGCGGCCGGCGACCTCGCGACCGAGGACGGCGCCGCGGCCGTCCTGCAGGCCGCACCTGCGGTCGACATCCTGGTCAACAGCCTCGGCGTCTTCGGGTCCGCCGCCCCGCTGGAGATCGAGGACGCGGAGTGGCGGCGCTACTTCGAGGTCAACGTCCTCTCCGCCGTCCGGCTCATCCGCGCCTACCTGCCGGGCATGAAGGACAACGGCTGGGGCCGCGTCCTCAACATCGCCAGCGACTCCGCCGTGGTCATCCCCGCGGAGATGATCCACTACGGCATGACCAAGACCTCGCTGCTCGCGGTCTCCCGGGGCTTCGCCAAGGAGGCCGCGGGCACCGGCGTCACGGTCAACTCCGTCATCGCAGGCCCCACCCACACCGGCGGTGTCGAGGACTTCGTCCGGGAACTCGTCGGTGACGACCTCCCGTGGGACGAGGCGCAGCACGAGTTCATGGTCAAGCACCGCCCGCAGTCCCTGCTGCAACGCCTGATCGAACCCGAGGAAATCGCGCACATGGTCGTCTACCTCGCCTCGCCGTACGCCTCCGCCACCACGGGCGGCGCCCTCCGCGTCGACGGCGGGTACGTCGACTCGATCCTGCCCTGAGCGCTGCGCCCGCACTCGGGACGGGCGGCCGGCGTCCGCACCGTTGACGTGCCCATGGCGTTTCGCTAGCGTCGGAGAGCGTTCTCCTGAGCGTCGGCGGAGTGCCGTCCGCCGCCCCCCCCACTCGTTCCGGGAGTCCTTCATGACACCTGCGCGCCCTCGGGCGGCCCTGGTCGGTGCCGTTCTGACAACGTTGTCCACGCTTCTCGTGGGCGCCCTGCCCGCCGCCGCGGCCCCGGAGGCGGCGGTGTGCAACAAGTACTGCGACGCGCGGGACCCGGGGCTCAGCCCGCAGGACCGGATCCCCGTCACGGCCACCGTCGGCTCCCGCACGATCGCCCTCCACTTCGACGACACCGATGCGATGGGCTGGGGCTCCGTCGACAACGGCGGGACCGGCGACCACGTCTGGCTGGACCGGTCCATGGACGGCGGCAGAACCTGGGCGTCGGGCAGCAGGCTGGGCGACACCGCCGTGCCGTCCGGGGGCCGGGGCTGGCGCACCCAGATGTACAACGTGGACGACTGGAACACCCAGGGCGTCGGAGCCCTGCGCGCCTGCGGGCAGCCGGCGGGCGGCGGCGCCATCGCGTGCACCCCCTGGGCCCGCACCACCTGGAACGCGGGCAGCAGGAGCACCGCCGCCGCGACCGCCCTGATGATGTCGTACGACCGGTCCACCAAACTCTTCGGCGGCAACGGCTGGTGGACGGCGGCCAACGCGCTGACCGCCGTCATCGACAACATCCGGATCACCGGCATGGGCAGCTACCGGTACGCCATCTCGGACACGTACGAGAAGAACATCAACGCCCAGGGCGGCAGGTTCCGCAACGAATACCTGGACGACACCGGCTGGTGGGGCCTCGCCTGGATCGCGGCGTACGACCTGACGGGGGAGAGCCGCTACCTCGACACCGCGCGGGCCGACGCGGACCACATGTTCGCCAACTGGAACGGCACCTGTGGCGGCGGGGTCCGGTGGAACACCGAAGGCAACTACAAGAACGCCATCACCAACGAACTCTTCCTCGGCCTCACGGCGGCCCTGCACAACCGCATCCCCGGCGACACCGTGTACCTGGAACGGGCGAAGAACGAATGGGACTGGTTCCGGCAGAGCGGCATGATCAACGGTGACCGCATGATCAACGACGGGCTGGACGGCAACTGCGCCAACAACGGCCAGCCCACCTGGACCTACAACCAGGGCGTCATCCTGGGCGCGCTCACCGAACTGCACCGGGCCACCGGGGACCCGGGCCTTCTGACGACCGCGCGCGGTCTTGCCGACGCGTCCACCGTCCGGCTCCAGACGGACGGCGTCCTGCGCGAACCCGGCGAGGGCGACGGCTGCACCGGAGACGGCCCGAGCTTCAAGGGCGCCTATGTGCGCGGACTCGGCGTCCTCAACCGCGCGCTCTCCGACCGCCCGTACGCCGCACCCCTCACCCGCTGGGCCGACAGCGCCCACGACCGCGACCGCAATGCCCTCGACCAGTACGGCCCGCACTGGAACGGCGGCGGCGGGTCCAGCGACTACGGCTGCCAGCAGAGCGCACTCGATCTCCTCAACGCCGCCGCCGGCTGACCCTCCGGGGCGCCCGGCACGCGAAATGCCGGGCGCCGTCCACCTTGAAGGCAACACACGGCTGAGTACGATCCCCTGATGAGCGATGCACATGCGGCCGGAGTGATCCGCGTGGTCGGCGCGGCGACGAACAACCTCAAGGACGTCACCGTCGACGTGCCCAAGAAGGCACTCACCGTCGTCACGGGGGTGTCCGGCTCGGGCAAGTCGTCGCTGGTGCTGGACACGATCGCGGCCGAGGCCCAGCGGCTGGTCAACGACGCCTACCCGACGTTCGTACGCAACCGCCTGCCGCAGCTGCCCGCGCCCGAGGTCCAGTCGATGGACGGGCTCACGTTCACGGCGCTGATCGACCAGCGCCGCTTCACCGGCAACGCCCGCTCGGTCGTGGCGACCGCCTGCGACGTCGCACCGCTGATGCGGCTCGTGTTCTCCCGGATCGGCGAACCCTCCGCCGGCTACACACCCGCGTACTCCTTCAACGACCCGACCGGGATGTGCCCGGAGTGCGAGGGCATCGGCACCGTGGTCGACATCGACCCCGCCGAACTCATCGACCCGGAGAAGTCCATCAACGAGGGACCTGTCCGGTTCAGCCTGTTCCGGCGGGGCGGATACCGGTGGAAGCGGTTCGCCTACAGCGGTCTGTTCGACCGGGACAAGCCCCTGAAGGACTACACGGACGAGGAGATGGACCTCTTCCTCCATGCCGAGCAGCTGAAACCGCCGAAGCCGGACCCGGAGTTCCCGAAGACCGCCCGGTTCGACGGTGTCGTCACCCGTGTGCGCGACACCTTCGTCAAGAACCATCCGACGAAGATCTCGGCCCAGGTCCGCGAGGAGCTGGGCCGCATCACCACCCGCCGCCCCTGCCCGGAGTGCCACGGCGCCCGGCTCAACGAGGCGGCCAGGGCCAGCCTGATCGGCGGCCGCTCCCTCGCGGACTGGTCGGCCATGTCCGTCACCCGGTTGCGGGACCTGCTGGAGGACACCCACGACCCGCGCGTCGAGCCCGCACTCGACGGCATCCGGGCCACGCTCGACGCCCTGCGCTCCGTCGGCCTGGGCTACCTCTCCCTGGACCGGACCTCCTCCACCCTCTCCGGCGGCGAGGCCCAGCGCGTGAAGATCGTCCGGCACCTGGGCAGCGCCCTCACCGACGTCACCTATGTGTTCGACGAGCCCTCCGTCGGCCTGCACCCCGTGGACGTCCACCTCCTCACCCGGCTGCTGCTCCGGCTGCGGGACTCGGGCAACACCGTGCTCGTGGTCGAGCACCACCGGCAGCTGATCGGCATCGCGGACCACGTCATCGACGTCGGCCCGGGTGCCGGGGCCGACGGCGGGCGGATCGAGTTCGAGGGCACGCCCGACGCGCTGCGTACGAGCGGCACGGTGACCGGGCGACTGCTCGGGACCCCGTTGGAGGTCGCCACCACCGCCCGCCCGTGGCAGGGCTCCGTCGTCGTCCGCAAGGCCCGGGCCAACAACCTGACCGGCTTCGACGCCGAGATCCCGCTCGGCGTGCTCACCGCCGTCACCGGAGTCGCCGGCTCCGGCAAGAGCTCCCTCGCCACCCAGGAACTCCCGGCCCAGCGTCCGGAGTTCACCGTCGTGGGCCAGGACCCGCTGCGCGGTGGGCAACGGTCCACCTCGCTGTCCGTCCTCGGCGTCGCCGACCACGTCCGGGTCGCGTTCGCACGGGCGTCGGACCTGGACCCGTCCTGGTTCAGCTTCAACTCCAAGGGCGCCTGTCCGGCCTGCCGGGGCAAGGGCCACCTCACCACCGAGCTGGCGTTCCTGGACGACGTCTCCACACCGTGCGACGTCTGCGGGGGCCTGCGCTTCAACGACACCGCCCTCGGCGTCACGGTCCGTGGCAGCACCATCGCGGACGTGCTCTCCATGGCCGCACGAGAACTCGCGGACCAGTTCCCCGATGACCCCCAGATCGTCGCGGCGATGTCCTGGCAGCAACGCGTCGGCCTCGGCTACACCGCCGTCGGCCAGTCCCTCGACACCCTCTCCGGCGGGGAGAAGCAGCGCCTGCTCCTGGCGCGCCACCTCAGCGGCGTGACCGACCTGGCCGGCGAGCGGATCGTCCTGGACGAGCCGACCACCGGACTGCACCCCAGCGACGTGGACCGGATCAACTCGCTCTTCGACGACCTCCTGGAGGCCGGTGCCACGCTCGTCGTGGTCGAGCACAACCTCCGCGTCGTCGCCCGCGCCGACCACGTCATCGACATCGGTCCCGGCGCCGGCACCGACGGCGGCCGGGTCGTCTTCACCGGCACCCCCGCCGCCCTGCTCGGCGACGACACCTCGCTCACCGGCCGCGCGCTCCGCCTCGCGTCCGCACCGGAGACCCAACCTCGCCGGAGGAAGGTCCGTGGCCGTACGGCAGAGTAGGGGCATGCCGACCTACACCACCATGCCGTACCACCTGGAGACCGAGCGGCTGATCCTGCGCCCCTGGGCCGAATCCGACGCCCCCGAGTTCAGCGAACTCCTCTCCGAGCGCGGCGAGGAGAACTACACGGTGGAGCGCGCCCGCAAGGGCATCGCCGGTCTTCTCGCCGGCACGGAGAACACCGGCATCGCGCTCCTGCCCATCCAGCGCCGCGACGAGGGCGACCTCATCGGGTACTGCGGACTGATCATCGGGCGCTCCACCCTGGAGGAGCCCGAGATCGCCTACGAGCTGTTCCGGCGTGCGCACAACCGGGGTTACGCCACCGAGGCCGCCCGTGCCGTGGTCGGCGCCGCCGCCGCGACCGGGCGGCGGCGGCTCTGGTCGACCGTCCGTTCGTGGAACGCGCCCTCGCTCCGCGTCCTGGAGAAGCTCGACTTCGCACGGGATCGCGTCTCCGTGGACGAGGACGGCGAAATCGTCTGGCTCACTCGGGAGTTGCCGTAGCGCGGCTCACCACCTGCGCCGGTACGCGAACACCCACCGGTTCCCCTCCAGCGCGTCGTTCGCCTCCGGCAGCGGACCGCGCCCGTGGCGACGGGTGAACTCGAAGGGTGTGTGCGTCGAGGCGGACCAGCCCCTCGCGGCGAGGCGGCCCGCGGAGTCGGGGCGCGGGCCCCTGTCGAAGAGGTCGAGCAGGTCGATGCCGATCTGTTCGCGCGTCGCCGTGTAGATCGCGCTGTCCCGGTACGCCAGAAGGTCCGCCTCCAGCTTCGCCTCGAAGGCCAGGGCACTGCCCTCGGTGGCCAGCAGGTCCACGGTGTCCACGAGATACGTCTCGGCGGGGCCCGGCAGGTAGAACAGCAGGCCCTCCGCCAGCCAGATGCTCGGCGCTGCCGGGTCGAACCCCGAGGCGGTCAGCGCGCTGACCCAGTCATCGCGCAGATCGACCGGGACCAGCACGCGTTTCACCTTCGGCGCGGCCGACAGGTCCGTCAGCACCTGGTGCTTGAAGGCCAGCACACCCGCCCGGTCCACCTCGAAGAACACGCAGTCCGACGGCCAGTCCAGCCGGAACGCCCGCGTGTCCAACCCGGCCCCCAGGAGCACCACTTGACGCGCTCCCGTGAGCACCGACCGTACGACGAAGTCGTCCAGGACCCGGGTCCGCAGCCCGAAGTAGCGGGCGAACCGGCCCCATAGCGGGTTCTCGTCCCCGTCGGGCACCTGGTCGATGCGCACGGGCCACTCGGCGCACGCCGGCGCGGCCCGCACGAAGTGCTCGGCGTAGACGTCGTGGGCCAGGCTGTCACGGCGATGGGTCTCGATGGCGCGGGCGGCGGCGACCAGCAGAGCGGTCAGCCCCACACCCCCGTCCACGCCTTCCGCCGCCGGCTCCTGGGGCGTCGTACCGCATGCCTCGTTCATCGGCTTCTTCCCTCCGGGATCAGGACGGGTTTGACCACCCGGCCCGCGTCGCAGTCACGTTCGGCCTCGTTGATGTCGGCCAGGGGATAGGTACGGATCAGCTGGTCGAAGGGGAACCGCCCGGCCCGCCACAGCTCCGTCAGTACGGGGATCAGCAGCCCCGGCACCGCGTCCCCCTCGCAGATGTGGCGGACGCTCCGGCCCCGGTCCAGCGTGCCCGGCTCCAGCGGCAGGGCGCTGTGCAGCCTCGCCACCAGGCCCAGCGTCCCGGTCGGGCGCAGCGCCCGGAGCGCGTCGTTGATCAGCGCGGGCGACGCCGTCGTGTCCAGCGCGTACCGCGCGCCGCCGTCCGTCAGCCGGCGGACGCGCTCCGGCAGCCCGGCCGTGTCGGCGGGCAGCGGGACGGCGCCGAACCGTTCGGCGAGTTCCAGCCGCCGCCGCTGCCGGTCCACCGCCACGACCGGCACACCGGCAGCCCCCGCCGCCATGACCGCGGCAAGGCCCACCGCCCCGGCACCGAGGACCACCAGCGGGTCGGCGGGCCCGGCGCGGAAGGTGTTCATCACCGCCCCGGCCCCGGTGAGGAAGCCGCAGCCGAGCGGCCCGAGCAGTTCGACGGGAAGCCCGGGGTCGACGCGCACGGCGTTGCGGGCGGACACGAGCGCGTACTCGGCGAACGAGGACTGGCCGAACCACCGGGGCGCCAGCGTCTTCCCGTCCGCGTCGCCGAGCCGGGGCGGCTCCTGGGCACGTCCTCCGAAGAGGTTGAGCGAGGCGAAGGAGTCGCAGTACGCGGGAGCCGCGCCCCGGCAGTTCCGGCAGTTCCCGCAGGAGTCGAAGCTGAGCACCACGTGGTCGCCGACGCCGACCTCCGCGTCGGGGCCGCCGCCCGCCCCCACGACGACCCCGGCCCCCTCGTGGCCGAGGACCGCCGGCAGCGGGCTGCGGCCGGCCGACCGGCGCACCGCGAGGTCGGTCCGGCACATCCCGGCGCCCGCGATCTCCACCAGCAGCTCGCCGGCGGCGGGTCCGTTGTGCAGGACGACGTCCTCGACCCCGAACGGCTCCTCGTACGCGCGCAGCACCGCAGCCCGGAATCTCCTGGTCATGGTCCCTCCGGGCGGTGGACGACGAACGGCCGCAGGTTCCCGTACAGCCCCCACGGCCCGCCCGCGACGCCGAGCCCGCTGTCCTTGGTCCCGGCGAACGGCTGGGCGAGCGACAGCTCGGCGTGATGGTTGATCCAGGCCGTCCCGCATTCCAGCCGGTCCGCGACCGCCTCCGCCCGGTCGGGATCGGTGCCCCAGACGGAGCCGCCGAGCCCGAAGCCCGTGCCGTTGGCCGCGTCGACCGCCTCGTCGAGGCTTCGGTACGGCAGCACCGGCAGGACCGGTCCGAACTGCTCCTCCGTCACCACCGCACTGCCGGGCGGCACGTCGGTGAGGACCGTCGGGGCGAAGAAGTGGCCCGGACCGTCCAGCCGGTGCCCTCCGGCCGCGGCCCGGGCGCCGTCGGCCAGGGCCCGCTCGGTGAGCTCCGCCACCCGGGCCAGCTGCGGGGCGTTGTTGACCGGACCGATGCGGGTGTCCGGGTCGAGGCCGCTGCCCACCGTGACGGACTTGGCGCGCTGGGCCAGCGCCTCGACCACCTCCGCGTGCAGCCGGGCAGGGGCGTACACGCGCTTGACGGCCATGCACACCTGCCCGCAGTTGCGGAACGCGGCCCAGAACAGCCGGTCCGCGACCGCCTCCACATCCACGTCGTCCAGCAGGACGGCCGCGTCGTTGCCGCCCAGTTCCAGGGTGACCCGGGCGAGGGAGGCCGCCGCCCCCTCGGCGACGGCCCGCCCGGTGGGCACGGAACCGGTGAACGTGACGTGCCGGATGCCCGGATGCGACGCCAGCCGCGCCCCGAGGGGTTCGCGCCCGGTGACGACGGTCAGCACGTCCTCGGGCAGGGCGGCCGCCAGGACGGACCCCAGCAGCCGGGTGGCCAGCGGGGTGTGCGGCGACGGCTTGAGGACCATGGTGTTGCCCGCCGCCAGCGCGGGCGCGAACTTCGCGGCCGCCAGTTGCAGCGGGAAGTTCCACGGCACGATCGCGGCGACGGGCCCGACGGGGCGCCAGCGGACCTCGCTGCGCACGGGCCGCCCGTCGCTGATCCGCCGCGTTCTGGGGGCCAGCTCCGCGAAGTACCGCAGCCGGGCCGCCGTGCGGGCGACCTCCGCGTACGACTCGGCCAGCGGCTTGCCCTGCTCCCGGGTGAGCAGCCGCGCCAGTTCGTGACCGGCGCCCTCCACGGCGTCGGCCGCGCCGAGCAGCGCGTGCGTCCGGGCGGCGGCGTCGGCCCGCCACCCGGACCAGGCGCGGTGGGCCCGGCCGATCACCCCGTCCAGCTCGTCCGGCCGCATGTCGGGGGCCTCGCCGCAGGTCTCCCCGGTGGCCGGGTCGGCCACGGCGAACCACTTTTCCCCGCCCCCGCGCTCCATCGGCTCGAAGGTCCGCATCCCGGCGGTCAGCCCGCGAGCGTGACGCCGGCCGCGAACTCCCGGGCATGCCGGTCCATCTCCGCCCGGAACGCGGCCACCAGATGCGGCTGAATCCTTCCTGCGTTGCGGTCGCCGCCCTCGCAGACCGCCCCGCGCACCCCCACGATGTCCGTGCCGATACGGGTCAGCGTGGCGAGGTCCGCCAGTTTGACGCTGCCCGCGAGGGCCGCGAGCAGTCCGGAGGCGTGGGCGAGACCGACGAACTCGGCGCAGACGTCCGGCGGCACATGGTCGAACAGCCGGGAACCGTCCTTGATCGCGGTGTCGAGCATGGCCGCGTCGGCACCGGACCGGGCCGCGATATCGGGCAGCGCGAGCGGGTTGACGCACCCGACGCGATGGGCGTCGGCGTAACCGGAGGCGACGACCAGCGCCTCGGGGCGGTAGTCCTTCACCGCCCGCACCACCGCCCGCATCACGTCGATCCCCTGGTCGGGCGTCGTGCACCCGTAGAGCCCGACCTTGATGTACGTGGCACCCGAGACGGCGGCCCCCAGCGCCGCCTGCGCCACCGTGCCGGGCTTGTACGGAACGTCGCCCACGGTCGCGGACACCGGCTTGCCGGCCGGGACCGCCTCCCGGATCTCCCTGATGACCCAGGGGAAGTTGGCGCCGAGCGACCCCTCGTCGGGCTTCTTCACGTCAACGATGTCGAGGTATTCCGCCGCCTTCGCACAGTCGACGGCTTCCTCGACGCTGTCCGGGGAGATGAGAAGCAACACCTTGGGCTCCTTCCGCCGCAGGGGTGCGGATCACCAGGTTGACCTGCGGTGCGCTCATCATTTCCGCCGCCCGCGGGCCCCGGTAGAGCGCGCGGGGCCCCCTGGGAGCACAGCGCCTCAGCTCAGTGCGCCGCACGCCCCGGCGCAGGGAAGCACCGTGGGATCATGCGGTGATGAACAGTGATCTGGAAGTGAGCGCGTCGGCGGTCAACGTCTCGATCCCGGCGGAGCTGCGCTGGACCGACACCCGGCGCGGGACGGAGTTCCAACTCACCACCCTCAACATCCGGCTCCTCCCCGACGGCCACCTGGCCGCGAAGGCGTACGGCCGGCCGGTGGAGGGCGGCCGGGGCGCGTACGTCTCGTTCCCGGTGCCCGACCGGCCCGAACTGGCGGCCCTGATCGCCGAAGGGGCGAGCCGCGCCGGCACGCTCTTGACCGCCCATCGCGGTCTGGGCTGAGCCCGGCGGCGTACGCGCGGTGCCCCCGCGAGCGGTCCGCTCGCGGGGGCACACACGGCCAGGGGCGCTCAGCTCTCCAGGGAGAACGCCTGCGCCGCTGATCCGTCGCACGGCTGCTGCGAGAGGTGTGCGCCGTTCGCGGTGGATCCACCGTCCACGGCCAGGCACTTGCCGCTGTTCCGGGCGACGAAGCGGTAGCGGCCGGCCGTGCCGGACGGCTCCGCCCGCCACTGCTGGTTGCTGCCGCCCACGTACGACCACAGGTGCACGCGGGTGCCGGACGCGGTGGCGCCGGGACCGCCGTCGACGTCCCACACCTTGCCGTTGTGCCGGTTGACGACCTGGTAGGTGCCGTCGCCGGCGGAGCGGAACTGCCAGCCCTGGTTGGCGCCGCTGGTGCAGCTCCACTGCTGGAGCGAGGTCCCGTCGGCGGTGCCCCAGTCGGCGGCGTCCAGACAGGCACCGCTGCCGGCGTTCTTCACCCGGTACCAGGCGGACGAGTCGATGGATCCCGTGGGCGGTTGGGTGGTGCCGCCGTCGGTGCCGCTCCACACGAAGGTGGCGACCGCGCCCGCGGGCAGCGTGTGGACCAGCGACCTGCCGTCATCGGTCAGCGAGAACTTCTGCGCGCTCGCGGCCGAGTTGACGACGTACGCGGCACGGGTGCCGTCCGCGTTCTGGAAGACGACGTTCTCCACCCCGCCGCTGCCCTGGCTGGTCGAGCCGATGCGGGTGGCGCCGGGCTTGACGAACTTGGCGAGCTGGCCCAGCACGTAGTACTCGGCGTTGCGGGTCACACTGCCGTTCGCGATCTCCACCACACCGTTGCAGCGGTCCGAGCAACCGCCCTGGTGCGGGCCGCCGTTCTGGTCCAGGGCGAGATTCCAGTCGATGACCGTCTCGCCGCCGTTGCGCATGTTCTGCACGACGAGGTTCTCGGCGTGCCACTTGAGGGTGTCGGCGAACGTGGTGGACCGGTCGGCGCTCTCCGTACCGGAGCACTCGGTGAAGAACACCCGCTTCCCGGCGTTCACCACCTGCTGCTGGGCGGAGGGGCTGCCGCCGTAGCAGTGGAACGCGGCGCCGATCACCCGGCTCATGCCCGGGGTCCCGGCGAACACCTCCAACGGGTAGTTCGGATGGTCCCAGTTGTGGTCGAAGGCCAGCAGGTTCGTCGGCAGGTTCGCCGCGGTGAGCGTACGGTCGAGCACCTTGAAGAAGTCCGCCTGCTGGGACGCCGTCATGGTCATCGACGGGTAACTCGCGGCGAACTCCGGCTCGTTCTGCACGGTGAGATCGGTCAGCGTGATGCCCTGCTGCCCGTACGCCCTGATCGCCCTGACCAGGTAGTCGGCGTACGCCTGGTAGCTGTCCGGCTTGAGACTGCCGCCGTTCAGCGCGTTGTTGGTCTTCATCCAGGCGGGCGGCGACCAGGGCGTGCCCATGAAGCGGATGGCAGGGTTGACCGAGGTGGCCTGCTTCAGGACCGGAATGATCTCGGCCTTGTCCCGGTCGATGGAGAAGGATCCGGGGGTGTCCTCGTACGTGTAGAGGCTGCTGTCCGCGTTGAAGTCACTGCTGCCGAGCGGCTGGCGCAGGTAGCTGAGCCCGATCCCGTCGCCGGTGGACGAGAACAGCGAGGTCATCAGCGCGTTCCGCTTGTCCTGGGGCAGGCCCTGGATGAGGTGGGCCGAGGCCCCGGTGACCGAGGCGCCCGCCCCGGTGAACTTCTGGCCCCTGCTGGCGGCGTCGACGCGGATGTCGACACTCTGCGGCGAGCCGGTGAAGGCGACGGCGCCCTCGGCGGACAGCCTCTTCGCGCCGTCGGGGGTGGTGACCCATACCTGGGCCGTGGGGTCGGCGGCCTGCGCGGCCGTACCGCTGCCGGCCAGGCCGACGGCGGCGACGGCCAACGCCAGGGCCGCGCCTGCGGCGCGCGCCCGTGGGCGCGGGGGAGTGTCGTGGGACATGTGCGGCTCTCCTTCGGTCATGCCTGGGGGAGGACATGGCGCGTCCCTCGGCCACCGTGGCGGGGCGCGGCTCCGTGGACGACGGTGACAGGAAAGCACACCCACTAAGTGGTTAGTAAGTAGTCGTGCGCGCTTTGGTGCGGACGGCCCCCGCGCGCCCGCAGGCCGCAGGTCAGCGGCCCGGACGCCCCCGTCGCCCCCCGTTCCCGCCGGTCTAAGCTGTGCCGGTGACCAACCACTCAGCAGGCAGGTCCGGCCGGTCGGCCAAGCCCCGCACGCCCAGGAGCCCGGAAGCGCGGCAGCGCCAGCGGGACATCCTGCACATCGCGATGGACACCTTCGCCGCCCGGGGCTACAACAACGCCTCGCTCGCCGAGATCGCCGACCGCGTCGGCCTCACCCAGGCCGGTGTCCTGCACTACTTCCGGTCCAAGGCGCTCCTGCTCACCAGCGTCCTCGAACTGCGCGACCAGTCGGACATCGAGCAGCTGGGCCCCGACCGCCCGCAGGGTCTGGCGTTCCTGCGCCACCTGGTCGACACGGCGATCCGCAACGCCGAGCGCGAGGGCATCGTCCGCCTGTACGCGGTCCTCTCGGCGGAGTCCGTCACGGACGACCACCCGGCGCAGGAGTACTTCCGGGACCGCTACGAGGGGCTGCGGGGCTTCGTCGCCGACGCCCTCCGCGAGGCGTGCGGCCTCCCCGACGACGGGACGGACAAGGTCGAGCACGCGGCCAACGCCGTCATCGCCGTGATGGACGGCCTCCAGGTCCAGTGGCTGCTGGCGCCCGGCGCCGTGGACATGGCCGCCTCGACGGACCTGGTGGTCGACGCCCTGCTCAGGACGCTGGCCCCGGACCGCTTCGGCGCGGACGGCTGAACGGATCACGCCTCGCGCGCGAGGTAGCGCCGGAACCCCTGGGCGCGGGGCTCGAAGCCGCACGACTCGTAGAACGTGTGGACGTACGCGTCATCGGCGGCGAGGAGCTGCACCTTGTAGCAGCCGGCCTCCTCCGCGATGCCCACCACCGCGTCCAGCAGCCGCCGCCCGACGCCCCGGCGGCGGCCGGCCCCGGCGACCACGACGTTCTCCACGAAGAGGATGCCCCGGCCGCCCCGGGTCAGGTTCGGCATGACGATGCTGTCGGCCGTCCCGACGACCGCCCCGCCGTCCTCGGCGACGAGAACGGTGCGCCCCTGCTGTGCCGCGACGCGCTCCCACCCGGCCCGGGCGGCCTCCGGGGACAGGGCCGCGTCGTCGGGGTTCAGCTCGCGGTAGAGGGCGAGCAGCGCGGGAAGGTCCTGCTCGGTGGCGGTTCGTACGGTGATCTCCACACCCGCAGGACCATAGCGGCTCCTGCGTTCCGGTGATCTTCCGGCGGAGGGCGATCCGTTCCGCTCCCGGACGCCGTTACCCCTGGGGTGCGACCGCGCGCCCCGCAGGAGACGAGCAAGGGTGGCACGGATGACCCGCATGGACCGCAGAAGCATGATGCGACTGACCTCGGCGGCGACGATCACCGGGGGACTGGTGGCCGGAGCCGCCGGAACCGCCCACGCGACACGGAGGGCCGACCGGCAGTTCACCCTGCACGGCAGGCGCACCGGTGCGAACATCCCGGACGTGCTGACCGTCGGCGTCCCGTACTTCGTGCGCTACGACCTGACGGACACCGAGGGCCGTGCCGTGGGCACCGAGAACGCGCACTGCCTGCCCGTCACCGTGGGGCCCGACGGCTCCTTCGTCATGGCGACCCTGGTGCTGGCCCTCACCGACGGCATGATCACGGCCTCCACCGCCTTCCAGCGCCCGCTCCCCGCCGTGACCGAGCTGCCCGTCGACTCACGCCGCTGGACGCACGAGTTCGCCGTCACGGGGGGCACCGGCGGCTACGACGGAGCGGAGGGCTCGGTGAGCATCGAACACCTCACCCGCGACGAGGACACACTCACCATCACCCTGACGGACGGCACCGAGTAGCCGGGGCGGCCGTCACGGCTCCAGCAGGTCGTACGCGCCGTCCCGGAAGGCGAAGACCGCTGCCCGGGTCTCGTCCTCCTCGCGGAAGAAGCCGCCGGGGCCGGGACGTGCGATGTGCGGGGCCAACAGGTCCAGGACGGTGACCAGTTCGCCCATGTCGTCGTCCAGCCAGTAGTTACGGCTGTACAGGCCCCACCCTTCGTCCTGAAGCCGCAAGGAAGCGAAGTCCCCGCCGGGAAGGCGGCTGTGCGGGTCCGGGCCGAGCAGCGGGTACGCGTACTCCTCCTCGCCGTACCCCTGCGGGGGGGGGGGGGGGGGGGGGGGGGGGGGGGGGGGGGGGGGGGG
>NZ_JBMNDO010000157.1:0-15393 GCF_052542855.1 Streptomyces sp. SAS_281 | reverse complement strand
GGCGGAAGGTTCTCTTCCGCCGGCCGCTCCGTCGTCTTACGGGTCAGTGCCGTTCACGCAGGAAGGAGAGCAGCGTCTCCTGCTGGCCGGGATCGGCCCGGAAGGCGTCCAGGTGGGATCCGTGCTCCGTGACCGTCAGCCGGGCGTCCGGGAGGAGCCCGGCCAGCCACCGCGACCCGTCCGGATGGGCGGTGGTGTCGTCGGCACTGGTCACGATCAGGGTCGGCCGGGTCACCGCGGCGGCGGTCTCCCGGGAGTCCCAGTGCATGGTCGATCCGGTCAACCTGGCGTATCGGTAGAAGAGTTCACCAGTCGCGTAGGGCCGGACCACCAGTGGGCCGAGGCCCGGCGGAATGCCGGTCATCGGCCCACTGACGATCCGGTCGCGGAGCCAGCCGGCCGTCTCCCTGGACTCGCCCGCCAGGTCCAGCAACGAACGGAGGTTGGTCTGGTGCTCGGTCTTCGCGGCCTCCGGCCCCAGCTCCAGGTCGGCGTGCCAGAGACTCAACGAACGGCAGAGATCGGGGCGCCGGCGTGCCAGCAGCAGTGCCGGGACGGCGCCCCCGCACATGCCCATGAGGTGGAAGGGGCCGAGATCCAGTGCATCGGCCACCGCGAGGAGGTCGTCGGCCTGTTCCGGGACTCCCGGCCGGTACCGGTCGAAGCCGGTCGGGTCGTCGGTCAACGGCTCGCTGGTGCCCCGGGTCTGCGGCACGACGCAGCGGTACCCGGTGCCCAGGGCCCGCAGCCAGGGCAGCGCGAGTCGGTGGCTCATGCCGCAGGCCGGTGAGATCAGGACTCCGGGTGCGTCCTCCGGGCCCGTCTCGACGACCTCGAGTCGGGCCCCGTCCGGGCGGGTGATGTGGTGTACCCGAAGGCCTTCGTCGTCCCGGTCGCGGATCTCGCGGGCCTGGCGGGCCGCCTCCTCGGGGGCGAGTGCGGCCAGGGCGGGCGCCTGCTGGGCCCGCCGGATCCCGGCGGCCAGCGCCAGCAGCGCATGGTCGTCGTCCGGTCCGTCGAAGGTGAGCGCGACGCCGAGTCCCCGGCAGACGGCGTTCACCAGTTCGGGGGCCCGGTCGCAGGTGCCGGCCGACAGCGCGAAGGGGCCCGTCTGACGGATGAGTCCCTCCAGCTGGCGGACCGCCGCGACCAGGTCCGCCAGAGCTTCCGTGGTCGCGGCGTCGGCCGGGGACGCCACTGATGTCCTGGTCGTCATCGTCAGTGCGCGCGGAACGGGTGGCCGGTTGTGGTCTGTGTAGCGATCCGGTTGTGTTCGTACCGGTTCTCGCCGCTGACCACCACCGCGCCGTAGCGCTCCAGACTGACCTTGCCGCCGTACTCCTCGACCACGTCGGTGTCGGGGTAGACGTGCACGGAGGTCGGCACGTACCGGCCGGCGAAGCCGAGGCGCATGTCCTCGGTTTTGCCGGAGTGCGGGTAGGAGGCGTGCATCAGGGTGGACCAGAACATCACCGCCTCACCCGGGCGCAGGACGATCGGCACGGCCTGGGACTCGTCCGGTACGAATTCCGGATCGATCTGCAGCTCGCGGTAGTCGTAGCCGAAGAAGCCGCGGCGCACGCCGCCCTCCTTGCGGTTCCGGTTGATGCTGTCCGGCCGGTACGTCATGACCTTGGCCTCGTCGTAGTTCATCGAGGTGTACGAGCCCGGGATGAACTGCAGGCAGCCGTTGTCCATGGTGGCCTCGGTGAAGGCGGTCCAGACCGTCAGGGTGCCACCGAAGTCGCTGTCCTGCGGCCAGAGGATCTGCGGCTTGCCGGAGGCGTTGGCGAAGGTGTCGGCCTGGTGCCAGTCGGTGCCCTCGTCGCCGGGGTACTTGGGGAAGAACTCGCTGCGCCAGCAGAGCACGTCCGGGCCGAGCACGCTGGCCACCCGGTCGGTGATGCGCCGGTCGGTGATGAGGTCGGCCAGGAAGTCGTTGTCCAGGTGCCGGTCGTAGTTGGAGATGTTGGTGTTGCCCGAGACCGCCCACTCCTCCGTGTAGACGGCGTTGCTGCGGTCCATCAGGGCCAGGCGCTCGGTCCGCCAGGCACGCTCCATCTCCTCTTCCTCAAGCACCTTGAAGGTGAGGAAGCCCTGGCGGCGGAAGGTTTCGCGACTGGCCTCGTCGAGGGCGAATCCGGTCTGGATGGCGTCTGTCATGACAGTGTCAGCTCGTTTCTCTGGGTAAGGGGTCAACGGGCGGCGCGGATGAGACTGCGGGCTGTGACGGAACCGTCCAGTGCGCGCAGGTCGACGTCGAGGCCGAGTTCGTTCTTCAGCTTGGAGAGGATGAGGACGACGGACAGCGAGGTGCCGCCGAAATCCATGACCTCGTCGTCGGGGGTGAGACCGGGTTTGCCGAGAGCGGTGCGGACGATGGCGAGGACCTGCTCCGGAAGGGCCTCCGTAATGCCCTCGGCCGCGGGCTCAGTCTGCTGGGTGCTCATGAATCACTCCTGTGGTCGTTGTCGCGGTCGGGCTCGGGAGCCTCGGGGAACGGGAGAGCGGTCGGGTCGGGGCGGCCGTCCGGGCCGAGCGGGATGCGGGGCACCAGCACCAGCTGCTCCGGGACCAGGTCCCGGGGCAGCCGGGCGACCAGGTGCTGGCGCACCGCGGCCGGGTCGAGCACGGCGTGCGGCGCGGAGACCCAGGCGGCGGGCACGGCAGGCCGGCGGGCGCCGCCGGCCGGGCCGGTGACCGCGTCGGCGACCACCGCGTCGGCGACCCCGGGAAGGTCCAGCAGGGCCGCGACGGTCTCCAGCACGTCCGGGCCGTCGGCCGGCTCGGCGAACTCCAGCAGGCCGTCCGGCCGCAGCCGCACCCGCCGGCTCCCGGCACCCTCCGGCGAATGCAGAAGCGCCAATTCCCCGACGGCGGCCGGCGTCCCGGCCGAGGTGCGGACCGGGGCGAGGCCGGGCGCGCCGATCGGTACCCGCAGCGGGGCCGAAGCGGGAGTCCAGTGCGGCGGCACCTCGTACACCGCCGTCGGCCGCAAGCCGGCTGCCCGGTGCACCGCCACCACCCGGCAGCCGGGGGCGAGGCTCCTGGCCCGCACCACGTCATGGGCGGTCAGAGAGCCATCGTTGACCAGGAAGACCTGCCGCAGCAACGGCAGTACCGCGCCGGGGGCGTGACCGGTGACGGCCCGCAGCAGCGGGGCGCCCACCTCAAGGGCGGTCACCGCCGAGCCGCGCAGCAGGCCGAGCAGGGCCTCCGGCGCTTCACCCGGCGGCACCTCGGGCAGCACCAGGGTGGCGCCTGCGGCGTCCGCGGCGGCACGCCAGCCCTCCACCGAGCCGGCCAGCGGAGCGAACCTGTCTCCGGCCGAGAGGCCCGGGAAGTCGACCGGAACCTCCGGACCGGCCGGCGTCCCCTCGTGCACAGGCAGCGCCCGGACGGCTTGCTCCGGGGCGGCCGCGGCGGCGGTGAGCACCGCGCCGAGCTGCCCGAGCAGGGACGTCAGGGCTGCGGCCTCGTAGCGCTCCGCGTGGTAGTGCAGTTCCAGGCGGTAGCCGTCCGCGTGAGGATGGACGTCCAAGCTCAGGTCGAACTTGCTGGGCTGTGCCGGGTGGGCCGGGGTCTCGACCGTGATGCCGGGGAGCCGCCACTGCGCGTCGGCGCTCTCGATCATGTTCAGCATGACCTGGAACACCGGGGTGCGGGACGGGTCGCGGACCGGCTCGAGCGCGCTGACCAGGGCTTCGAACGGTGTGTCGGCGTGGCTGCCGTAGCCTTGCAGCGCGGTCCGCCGGACCCGGTCCAGCAATTCCCCGAACGACGGGTTCCCGCCGAGGCCGATCCGTAGCGGGAGGGTGTTGACGAACAGTCCGACCAGGGCATCCGCCCCGGCGGTGGCCCGGGTGTTCACCGGCACGCCCACGACCAGATCGTCCTGGCCCGACCAGCGGCCGAGCACGGTCGCGTAGGCCGCGAGCAGAGCCATGAACGGGGAGACGTCGTGGGCCCGGCAGAGCTGCCGCAGGGCGTCCGTGGCGACCGGGCCCAGCTCGGCCGCCACCCGCCCGCCGGCCGCACTCCGGGCCGGCCGCCGTCGACGCGCGGTGGGCAGCGTGAGGGCGGCCGGAGCGCCCGCCAGCTCGGCCTGCCAGTAGTCGAGTCGTGAGGTCAGCCGGTCACCGCTCAGCTCATTGCGCTGCCAGGAGGCGAAGTCCAGGTACTGGAAGGGCAGTTCCGGCAGCCCGGCACGCTCCGGATCGCCACCGGCCCGGTACAGGGCCGACAGTTCGCGCAGGACCAGCCCGACCGAACGTGCGTCGGAGACGATGTGGTGGATGGTCATGCTCAGCAGATGGCGCTGTTCGTCGACACGCACCAGCAGACAGTCGAAGAGCGGCCCCGCCGCGAGGTCGAAGACCGTCTCCGCCTGGGTGTCCGCCAGACGCTCCGCCTGCTCCGAGCCGGCACCGTCGGCGGTACGGACGGTCAGCCGCCAGGACGGATCGGGCGCGGACACCACCGGCTGCGGCATGCCGCCGTCCGCGGGGAAAGTGGTCCGCAGCGCCTCGTGCCGGCCGATCACCGCCCGGATGCTGCGCTCCAGGACCGGCACGTCCAGCGGCCCGTTGAACCACTGGCGGCCGTGCACGTTGTAGGCGGTGCCGCCCTTGACCATGCTCTCCAGCCAGACTCGCTGCTGGTCGAAGGAGAGCACCGAGGGGGCCTGCGGCTGCCGGGCCGGCACTGTGCCGGGCCCGGAGCCGGTGTCGCTGCCGGGCGGGGGTGCGGCCGGCAGCGCGGCGGCCAGGTCGGCCAGCCGGGAGTACTCGAACACCAACCGCAGCGGCAGCGCGCCACCGGCCCGTGGCCGCAGCCTACTGAGCACCTCCCCGGCCAGCAGCGAGTCGCCGCCGAGGTCGAAGAAGTCGTCGTCGCGGCACACCTCGTCCACTTCCAGGACCTCCCGCCACACCTCGGCGATCAGTTCCTCGTCGGCCCCGCGCGGTGGCTCCCCGCTGAGCCCGACGGGCGCGGCCGGAGCGGGCAGTGCCAGCCGGTCCACCTTGCCGTTGGGGGTCTGCGGCAGCGCGTCTAGGAGCATCAGGCTGCTCGGCACCATGACCACCGGCAGGGTCTTGCGCAGGTACGCCCTGACATCGTCGAGATCGGGGGCGGTGCCCTGGCGGGCGGTCAGATAGCCGGTCAAGCGGTCGTCCTGGAGCGACACCACGGCCTCGTGGACGTCCGGGTGTCGCTGCAGGGTGCTCTCGATCTCGCCGAGCTCGATGCGCTGGCCGCGCACCTTGACCTGGAAGTCGCGCCGCCCGAGGTAGAGCAGCGCGCCGTCGGCGCGGTATCGGACCAGGTCACCCGTGCGGTACATCCGCTCGCCCGGAGTCGGCGCGTACGGGTCCGGGACGTAGCGGCTCGCGGTCAGGGCGGCCTGGTTGACGTAGCCGCGCGAGACGCCCCGGCCGGCCAGGTACAGTTCGCCGACCGCGCCGACCGGCACCCGCCGCATCGCCTCGTCCAGTACCAGGCCGCGGCCGTGGGGAAGCAGGACGCCGATGGCCGGAGGCTGCTCCTGCGGCTGCAGTACGGCGTAGGTCGAGTAGGTGGTGTCCTCGGTAGGGCCGTAGAGGTTGACGACGGCCCGGACGTGCCCCGTGTCGTACAGGTCGTCGACCAGCGTGCCGGTCACCGCCTCGCCGCCGAGCCCGACCACCTCGGTGCTGCGCGGCAGCGCGCCCGCCGCGATCAGTGCCCGTGCCGCGGACGGAACCGAGCAGACCATTGTCACGTCCACCGGATCGGCCAGCAGCGACAGCGCGTTGTCGACCACTACGGCGGTGCCGCCCGTGCACAGCGGTCCGAAGAACTCGAAGACCGAGACGTCGAAGCAGATCGAGGTGGAGGCGAGCACCCGGGACATCTGCTCGGCGGTGAACGTCCGCCGGCCCCACAGCACCATCGGGATGGCGTTGCGGTGGGTGACCAGCACGCCCTTGGGGCGGCCGGTGGAGCCCGAGGTGTAGAGGACGTAAGCCAGCTGGTCCGGCAGGATCGGCGCGCGGTCGAGCGGGGTGCCGGGCAGGCGGTCGAGCTCGGTCAGTTCGGCGCCGGTAACCACTGTCCTGGCCCCGCTGTCGCTGAGCATGTACCCGGTCCGGTCGGCAGGGTAGGCCGGATCGAGGGGCAGGTAGGCGCCGCCCGCCTTGAGGATGCCGAGCATCGCCACGGCCAGGTCCACCGACCGGCCGAGGCGGATGCCGACGATGTCGCCGTCCGCGACCCCCCGCTCCACCAGCAGCCGGGCGAGCTGGTTGGAGCGTTCGTCGAGCCGGCGGTAGGTCAGTGACCGCTGGGCGTCCTCGATCGCGACGGCGCCCGGGGTGCGCGCGGCCTGCGCGGAGAACAGGGCCACCAGGCTGGTGTCCGGGTCGTCGGTGTCCGGGCCGCGGCCCCAGCGTTCGAGGAGGGCGCGGTCCTCCTCGGCCAGCAGGTCGAGCCGGTCCAGCGGGCGGTCCGGCTCGGCGATCGCCCGGGCCAGCAGGACCGGGAGCCGGGCGGCCGTCCTGGCCGCGGTGGCCTGGCCGAACAGCTCGGTGCTGTAGTCCCAGGTGCCCCAGAGGCCCTCGGGCTGACGCCACAGATGCAGGTCCACGTCGTACCGCAGCGCGGGGCGTCCGGTCGCAACCGGACGCAGCGCGGCGCCGTTGAGCCGCAGTGGCCCCCACTCGCCCTGGAAGGAGAGGCTGGCCCGGACGAGCGAGCCGTCCAGGTGGCGTCCGGGGGCGAGTGCGGCAACCAGGTCCTCGAACGGCACTCCGCGGTGCGCGAAGGCGTCGAGGCATGTCGCACGCACCCGGCGCAGCAGCTCCCGGAAGGTCGGGCGGCCGGACGGGTCCGCGCGCAGCAGCAGCAGATCGGAGAGCAGGCCCACCACCTGGTGCTCGCCGGGCCGGGAGCGGCCCGCCTCGGGAGAGCCGACCGCGAAGTCGGACTGGCCGCTGTGCTCGCCGATCAGCCATTGGAAGGCGGCCAGCACCACCATGAACAGGGTTGCGTTCTCCGCCCGGCCCAGCTCCTCGGCCGACGCCACCAATTCGGCCGGCACGGTCACCTCGACCGAGTCCGCGCCGAAGCCGGGCCGGGCCGGCCGGGCCCGGTCGGTCGGCAAATCCAGCTCCGGCAGGTCGGCCAGCCGGTGCTGCCAGTGGGCCAGCACGCCGTCCGGGGCCGGGGCCGGCGCGGGCACCGGGACCACGCCGGTGAGCCCCTCGCGGTAGGCGGTGTCGAGGTCGGCGAGCAGCAACTGCATGGAGGCGCCGTCACAGATCAGGTGATGTGCGGTGAACAGGAGCAGACGCTGCTCGTCGCCGATGCGGATGACGTCGACCCTGGCCAGCGGGGCCTGTTCGAGGTCGAATGGCTCCGCGGCCAGCCGCCCGGCCAGCTCCAGCGCCTCCTGCTCGCGCTTGGCGGATGGCAGGTGCCTCAGGTCCGACCACCGGGCGGTGAGGGCGGCAGATCCGTCGACCGTCCGCACCGTGCTGCCATCGGCCTGCCGGAACTCACTGCGCAGGTTGGGGTGCCGGTTCACCAGGTCGGCCAGGGCACGATCGAACCGCGCCTCGTCGAGCGGCCCGGTGTGCCGGGCGGCGAAGCGCACGTTGAAGACCGGGGTACCCGGATGGAGCCGCTCGAAGACCGTGATGCCGCGCTGGGCCTTGGTCAGCGGAGCCGGCGCGTCCGGGGCCTGCGGGGCCCGGGGGACGGCGGCCCGCCAGCTGTGCACGAGGTTACGCCCGATATCGAGGTCCATCACTGTGCTCCCGCACCTTCGTAGAGGTTGTGCACGCGCCTGCGCACCAGGTCCGTGCCGTGTCCGGCGGACCTCCAGCCCGCCAGGAGGGTGTCGGACACCTGCCGGGGGGTGGCAGAGGTCAGCAGGGTCTCCAGAGGGACGTCCAGGCCGAGGGCGTGCTCCAGCACGGCGGCCGCCTCGGCCGCCCGCAGCGAGTCGACTCCCAGGGCGGCCAGCTCGTCCTCGGGACGGCAGGAGTCCAGCTCGCCGGTGCCGGCCAGCACCCCGCACACCAGCGCGGTCAGGTCGCAGACGGTGGCGTCGGCCTGCTCCGCGTGGCCGGCGGCCGGCGACTCGGCCGTCGGGAGGCCCACGGTCACGGCCCGGTCGAAGGCACCCGCCAGGAACGCCTCACGGGCCGCCGAACGGCGCACCTTGCCGCTGGAGGTGCGTGGCAGCGAGCGCGGCCTGACCAGGGCCACGACATCGAGCCGTAGTCCGGTCCGGGCCAGCACGGCGGCCCGGGCCTCAGCCGCGAGGTCCTCGCCGGGGGTGCCCTGCACCTCCAGCAGGAGCACGGGGACGCTTGCGGCCGCGGTCTCCACCAGGAAGGCGGCGGCCGTCCGGCCGGTCCGGCCGACGGCGTCCAGCGCCGCGGCCTCCACGTCCACCGCGTGGTGGTTCACTCCGCGGTGCACCAGCACGTCCTTGGCCCGGCCGGTGACGTACAGTTCGCCGCTCCGGAGCAGGCCGAGATCGCCGGTGCGCAGGTGGCGCACGCCGTCGAGCTCCGCGTACGCCTCCCCGTCCCCGTGCCCGAGATAGCCGGCGGCGATATGGGGACCCGCTATCCAGATCTCGCCCTCGGTACCGTCCGGCACCGGGGCCAGGTCCTCCCGGCCGACGACGGTGACCTGCTGGCCCGGCACCGGACGGCCGCAGCTGACCGGGGCGTCCGGTGCGCCGGCCGTCGGGTCCCAGTGGCCGGCGCTGACCATCAGGGTCGCCTCCGCCAGGCCGTAGCAGGGCAGGAAGGCCTCGGACCGGAACCCGGCCGGGGCGAATTTCCGGGCGAACTCGGTCAGGGTGCGGCGCCGGATCGTTTCGGCCCCGCTGAAGGCCACCCGCCAGGTGGACAGGTCCAGACCCTCCAGCGCATCGTCCCGGCTGGCCCGCCGGACGCACAGGTCGTACCCGAAGTCGGGGCCGCCGGTGTGAGTGGCGCCGGTCTCGCCGATCTGCCGCAGCCACCAGAGGGGGGCCTTGAGGAAGTCGCCGGGCTGCAGAATACGCATCGGGATCCCCGCCGCCACCGGCGTCAGCAGGCCGCCGACCAGCCCCATGTCGTGGTACGGCGGCAGCCAGGTCAGCGCCCGGGACTCCGGGTCGAGGCCGAAGCCGTCCGCGATGGCCCTGGTGTTGGCCGCCAGGTTCTCGTGACTGACCAGCACGCCGCGCGGCCGTCCGGTGCTTCCCGAGGTGTACTGGACGACCGCGACATCCTGGCCGGAGACGGGATACGGTGCGGTGCCGTCCGCCTCCGGCCCCGGCACCCGCAGCACCGTCGGCACGGCCAGGTCGGCGTGCTCGCCGGCCGCCACCGCGACCGCGGGACGGGCGTCGGCGATGATCCCGGCGAGCCGGCTGCGGTCGGGGATGGAGGTGTGGTCCGGGGGAAAGGCCGGAATGACCGGCCGCCCGGCGAGGAATCCCGAGAAGACCGCCACGGGGTATTCCAGGCCGGCCGGGAGCGCGATCAGTACCGGGCCGTCCCCGCTGACGGATATTCGACGGGCGAGTGCGCCGGCTCGGGCCGCCAGTTGCGCATACGTCAGCGTGCTGACAAGGCCGGAAGTGGCAATGCTTTCGTATGCGATGGCATCCGGGGTCCTTTCGGCCCGGGCCAGCATGCTGTGAGACAGGGCCTGAACGTCCATGCTTGACAACCTAGCCAGCCCTCCCGTGCGCCGGATGTCCCCTAAAGCGGGGAGCGATAGCCCAGTCGTCAGACTCCGAGACGCTGCTTGACCTCGGCGAAGAAGGGAATGTGCCGGTAGTCGCGCATTTCGGTGTCATAGTCGGTGTAGTCGTTGGTGAATGCCAGCAGATCGCGGCGGACCTCCTCGACAGGGGCCCGGTGGATGCGGGCCTCAATGTCCTGGATCTCGCCGAGGAAGCGTTCGAGCACGGCGGGCAGGCCCGGGTCCAGGACGATCCGCCCCTCGTGCAGACGGATACCGCCGTGCTGGAGCAGGTAGTTGAACAGCAACTGGGAGGCGATTGCGTCGTAGTTCGGCCGCGGGATGCCCTCCACCGCGTAGCGCAGCAGCCGCTCGGCCAGGATGTACTCGTACGCCAGCAGGGCCGGCCCGGACGGCAAGCGGTCGTCCTGCAGGCAGGCCAGCATGCTGGAGACGTCGACCCGCAACTCCTCCAGCCCGGCCAGCGGCTTGGCCTTCTTCGCCGGAAGGAAGTCGGGTACGGGCATGTCGCCCTGCCGGTGGTGGTACTCGTGCAGCCGCACCCACCACGACGACGCCTGCTCGACCACCTCGGCGGGGGCACCTCGCAGGGTGGGGAAGGCTCCCGGCTCCATGACCTCGTCGATCAGGCGCCGGGTGATCCTCTCGTGCCGCTCCACGAACTTGTCGATGAAGTAGAAGATCAGGTCGTCCGGGCGCTGAATCCCGTCGAGGTGGTTCTCCGGGAAGAGCGCGACCACCACCCGCGAGCCGAACCCCTCGGTCCGGCCGCTGATGGTGACCGGCATGGTGGGGCTGGCGTAGCGCTCCGCCAGGTGCGGATCCGACGGCAGGGTCCGGTAGGTCAGGTAGTCCAGGCTGAGCCGTGGGAAGTACGAGGCGTCGAAGAGCGAGAACAGGTGATTGTCCCGGCGCCCGTTGATGTGCGCCTTGACCGCCTCCATCCGCTTGCCGGGCTCGAAGCCCCTCAGGTCCTCCAGCAGTGCCTGCACGGCCGGCAGCCGGCGGACCGCCGGGGAGATCTCCAGCCGGCGGGTCAGTTCCTTCAGGGTCGATTCGTCCCGGAGCAGGGAGCGCTCCGGGAGGTCCTGCCGTATCCGGTTGATCCGGCCGAAGATCTGTTCCATCTCGTCCATAGCGTTCCCTCAACACTTCTGCGGGGCCGCACGATCCTGGCGGCCCTCGGTCATCTAAGGTCAAGCCGGGACGGACACCTGAACAGCCGTCAGCCGGTCCGTGTGTCCAGTGTCTGAGCCGGTGCCGTGACCGGCCCGCAGCATCGCCGCCCGGGTGAGCTCCGCCTTGTTTCCGGCGCCAAGCTTGGCGCGGATCCGCTTCACGTAGGTGTCCACGGTGTGCGAGCTGATGCCCAGCCGGGTGGCGACCTGGCTGTGTGTCATACCGAGCGAGATGTGCCGCAGGACCTGCTCCTCCCGACCGGAGAGCTTGAGGTCCCTGGGTCCGCCCGGAGCGCTTTCCCGCGCGGCGCGGGCGACCGGCTCCGGTCGGCGGCCCGGACCTCCGATCACCGACCGGATGGCGCCGGCTATCCGCTCGGCGGGCTCCCGCCGGGCGACCACCGTCACCGCGCCGGCGGACAGGTACGCTTCGGCCTCCTCCGGCATCTGCTGGTTGACCACCAGCACGGTGGCGTTCTGCGCCATCGCGGAGACGTGCCGCGGGCCGTCACCGGGCAGCGCCTCCGCGTCGACCACCAGGGCGTCGGCCAGCCAGAACGGTTCCTCTTCCAGCGAGCTGCGGGTGGCGACCACCTGTATTCCGGAGTTCCTCAGGCTCTGGGCCAGACCGACCAGGTAGACCGGTGAGTTCGTGAGAATGTCAATCCGAATCATTTAAGCCCTCCGGGGGTGCGGTTATGGCAGCGGCAAGTTCTACCAGCATTTCCTTCCTGTCAGAACTCCCGGTGTTGGACACTTGCCGGCCGCCGCCAGGGGGTGCCCCCGATTCCCGGGACGCGACGGACAGGAGTACGCCCCCCTAGCTTCACGGTGGATCTCTGTCGGCCCGGTAATTGGAGCTTGCGTTGATGGGAACGAGCGTTTCGAGCATTGAAAAATCGGCCTCGGCAATGCCAGTGCCGGCTTATGACCCATTCGATTACGCCATTCATGAGGACCCCTACCCCACGTACGCGTGGATGCGCGACAACGCGCCGCTCTACCGGAACGAGGAGCGCGACTTCTGGGCCGTCTCGCGGTACGCCGACGTCAAGGGCGTCCTGCGCAACGCCGCGCTGTACTCCAACCGCAACGGCATCTCCCTGGAGCCCGAACTCTGGGGCCCGGAGGCGGTCAAGACCAGCCTCTTCCTCGCCATGGACCCGCCCGAACACGGTGCGCACCGCGGTCTGGTCGGCTCGATGTTCACCCCGGCCCGGGTGGTTGGCCTGGAGCAGCGGATTCGAGAGCTGGCCCGGGAACGCCTGGAGCCCCTGCGAGACCTGGAGCGCTTCGACTTCGCCGCCGACTACGCCGCCGCGGTGCCCAACGACGTGCTCTGCGACATGCTCGGGGTGCCGGCCGACGAGTGGGACCAGATCCGGGCCGACACCGACCAGCTGAACCAACGCGCGGACGGCTCCGACGAGCGCGGCCCCAACGCGGTCGCTGCGGCCCTGCGCCTGGCCGACTACTTCGTCGACCTCGTCAAGCACATGCGCCGCCACCCCGGCGACAACGTCACCACCCGGATGATCGAGGCCGAGGTCAATGGCACGAAGCATTCGGATGCCGAGATCGTCGCCTTCCTCTTCCTGATGATCAGCGCGGGCAACGAGTCGACCGGCAAGACCCTGGGCAACGCCTGGTACCACGGCCACTTGCTGCCGGACGTACAGCGGCAGGGCCTGAACGGCCGGGCCGACGAGTGGGTCAAGGAGACCCTGCGGTACGACTCGGCGAGCCAGATGACCGCCCGCACCCTGACCAGGGACCTGGTACTGCACGGCGTCGAATTGCGGGCCGGGGCCCGGATCGCCGCGCTGCCCGCCTCCGCCAACCGCGACCGCAGCGTCTTCGCGGACCCGGACCGCTTCGACCTCGACCGCGACACCAGCCAGCTGATCAGCTACGGGCGCGGCCCGCACCACTGCCTGGGCTCCGCCCTGGCCAATCTGGAGATGCGGATCGCCCTGGAGGAGATCGGCACCGTCGTCGACGGCTACGAGATCGACCTGCGGCACTCCCGCCGGGTCCATTCCCCGCATCAGCGCGGCTTCGCGGCCCTGCCCTGCACCGTGCACCACCGCGCCTGACCGGCGACCGCCGTTCCCCGAGACCAGTTCCCCGACGCTCCGTCCTACCTGCCTGGAGGCCAGTGGTGACCATCGACTTCGACATCTTTCCGACCCGGGAGACGGCGCCGGCGGACCAGCGGGACGCGATCCTCGCCGACCCCGGGTTCGGCGCCCACTTCACCGACCACATGGTCACCATGCGCTGGTCGGAGGAGGCGGGTTGGCACGATGCGCGTCTGGAGGCGTACGGCTCCTTCACGCTGGACCCGGCCACCTCCGTCTTCCACTACGGCCAAGAGCTCTTCGAGGGGATGAAGGCGTATCGGCAGGACAGCGGGGCGACCGTGCTGTTCCGGCCGGAGGTGAACGCGGCCAGGTTCAATTCCTCGGCCCGCCGGATGGCGATGCCGGAGATCCCGGAGGATGTATTCGTCCGGGCCATCGAACTGCTCGTCTCCGAAGACCGCGACTGGGTGCCCACCACCCCGGGCACCAGCCTCTACCTGCGCCCGTTCATGATCGCCACCCAGCGGGGGCTGGGCTTCTCAAAGCCGTCGACCGACTACCTGTTCTGCGTGATCGCCTCGCCCGCCGCCGCGTACTTCGGCGGCGGGGAGAAGCCGCGGGCGCTGACCGTCTGGCTCAGCGAGCACTACTCGCGGGCGGCCCCGGGCGGTACCGGCTTCGTCAAGGTCGGGGGCAACTACGGGGGTGCGCTCGCGGCCTCCCGGGAGGCCCTGGAGAAGGGCTGCGACCAAGTGGTCTGGCTGGACGCGGTGGAGCACACCTGGGTGGAGGAGATGGGCGGTATGAACCTCTTCTTCGTACACACCCCGCCGGGAGGCTGTCCGCGGATCATGACTCCGGAGCTGACGGGCACCCTGCTGCCCGGCGTCACCCGGGACTCCCTGCTCAAGCTGGCGCCCACCCTGGGCATCGAGGCGGGTGAGGGCCGGATCTCCACCGCCGAGTGGCGCGAGCAGTGCGCGGCCGGTGAGCTGACCGAGGCGTTCGCCTGCGGCACGGCGGCGGTGATGGCCCCCGTCGGCCGCGTGCGGGGCGTTTCGGGGGGCTGGACCATGGGGGACGGCGAGCCCGGCCCCGTCACCATGCGGCTGCGTGAGGAACTGCTGGGCATCCAGTACGGGCGCCTGCCCGACCCGTTCGGCTGGATCCGCAAGGTCTGCTGAGCACCGCGCAGGACGGAACGGCGAAGGGCCCCTCCACTCGGAGGGGCCCTTCGCCGTTCGCGTTCCGCTCAGGACGCGGTGGCGAGCCGCAGCTCGGCCAGCCGGTGCAGAGAGTCGGCGACTTCGGCGTGCGGCACCCCGAAGTCGATCAGGCATGCGACCTCGTCGACGCCGACGGCCTCCAGCGCGCGCACCGTCCGGACCCCGTCCTCGACGGTGCCGAACAGCCCGCTGCCGGTGAAGTAGCGGTCGAAGGCGTGGGCGAGAAGGAACTCCTTGTCCCGCTCCGGCAGCCGGTCGACGTCCAGCCCGGGCGGCAGCAGACCGGAGGCGGCCTTGACGATCAGATCGACGGAGCTGCGCAGATAGTCGGTGAGCGGCTTGCGCACCTGCTCGCGCACTCGGTCCCGGTCGTCCCCGACCAGGGTATGCAGCATGAGAGCGACGTGCCCGGGTGCGTCGTTGCCGTGGTGCTCGGCCAGCTCCTGCCGGTACAGCGCGACGTTCTCCGCCAGTTCGGCCACGTCCTGGCCGAGCAGATGGGTGAGGACGCCCGCGCCGAGCCGGCCCGCGGTGCGGAAGGTGTCGGGGGAGCCGGCGCTGGTGATCCAGACCGGGAGCCTGGGCTGTACCGGTGCCGGGAAGACCCGTACTGCCCGCTTCTCACCGTTTCCGTCGGCGAAGTCGACCTGTTCGCCGCCCCAGAGCCGGCGGACCGCGTCGACGGTGTCCACCAGCGCCCCCTTGCGGTCGGCGTAGTTCTCCGGCCGCAGTACGAAGTCCCGGGCGTGCCAGCCCGAGGCGAAGGAGACCCCGACCCGGCCACCGGAGAGGTTGTCGACCACCGACCACTCTTCGGCGATCCGGGCCGGATGGTGCAGCGGGGCGACCACGCTGCCCGCGCGGATTCCGATCCTGCTGGTCACCGCGGCGATCGCGGCCCCGGTGACCGCTGGATTGGGGTAGAGCCCGCCGAACGAGTGGAAGTGGCGTTCGGGCGTCCACACCGCGGTGAAGCCGTGCTCGTCGGCGAACCGGGCGGCGTCGAGCAGCAGTCGGTAGTTCCCCGTCTCGCCGGGGCGGCCACCGGAGTCGGCGAAGAAGAAGAGGCTGAAGTCCATCATTGCCGTCCTTGGTCGGTCGGGCCGGAAGGCGGCGCCCCCGGTGCCCGGCCCGGACCGGGCCGGGCACCGGGGG
>NZ_JBMNDO010000156.1:0-15467 GCF_052542855.1 Streptomyces sp. SAS_281 | reverse complement strand
CCGTTTTCGGCGGTCCGGGCCCCTTCCGTGGCTCTACGCGGCCGTACGGCTGCCCGTCCGGCGCGACAGGACCCGGAAGCCGATGCCGCCGGCGATCATCGTCACGGCGCCGGTCAGCAGGAAAGCGGTCTGGCCCGCTCCGGTCTCGGCGAGTTCGTCCTTGCCCCTGCCCTGCTCGACGGGCTGGTTGCCGACCGAGTCGGTGTCGGTGTTGCCACCGCCGCCCGAGACCCCGATCTGCCCCACGCCGCCGCCGTTGTCATCGGAGCCGCCCGTCCCGTCGCCCGGGCCCGTGGACCCGGCCGGGTCCTGGGTGGGCTTCGCCGAGGGCTTCGCGGGCTTCGAGGGCGGGGCCGTGGGACCGGCCGGCGGGTCGTCCGGGTCCGTGGGCGGCTCGCTCGGGTCCGCGGGGCCGGTCGGCGGGCCGGAAGGATGCGGCGGGGTGGCCGGCGGCTCCGGCGGCTCGCAGCGCGGGTCGAGCGGGCTGCACGGGTCGCCGTCCTCGCCCGGGTCCTCGTCCCCCGGCCCGGCGGCGGTCCGCACGCCGATCTCCACGCCCGCGACCTCGACGCCGATGCCGACGGCCTGCGCCGCGCCCGTGGCTGCCAGCGATGCGCCGACGGCGATCACCGCACCCGCCGCCGTCCGCGCGACGCGTATGCGCGTCTTCTTCGTCATGTACCGCTACCCCCAGTAGCCACTCGTGTCAGGCTGCTCCAGCAGCCTCGCGGGGGCCGACCGGGCGGTCAAGGCCGTTCCGGGCCAATGTGCCTTGCCGTAAGGGGGGTTGCGGCGCTTCTCTGACTACTTCTCGTTCTGCTTGCGCCAGCGGATGCCGGCCTCGATGAAGCCGTCGATCTCGCCGTTGAAGACCGCCTCCGGGTTGCCCATCTCGAACTCCGTACGCAGGTCCTTCACCATCTGGTACGGGTGCAGGACGTAGGAGCGCATCTGGTTGCCCCAGGAGTTGCCGCCGTCGCCCTTCAGGGCGTTCATCTTGGCCTGCTCCTCCTGGCGGCGGCGCTCAAGGAGCTTCGCCTGGAGGACGTTCATCGCGGACGCCTTGTTCTGGATCTGCGAGCGCTCGTTCTGGCAGGAGACGACGATGCCGGTCGGCAGGTGGGTCAGACGCACCGCGGAGTCCGTGGTGTTGACGCCCTGGCCGCCGGGGCCCGAGGAGCGGTACACGTCGACGCGCAGGTCGGACTCGTCGATCTCGACGTGGTCCGTCTGCTCCACCACGGGCAGCACCTCGACGCCCGCGAAGGAGGTCTGGCGGCGGCCCTGGTTGTCGAACGGCGAGACGCGCACCAGGCGGTGGGTGCCCTGCTCGACGGAGAGCGTGCCGTAGGCGTACGGCACCTCGACGGCGAAGGTGGTCGACTTGATGCCGGCCTCTTCCGCGTACGCCGTCTCGTAGACCTCGGTCTTGTAGTTGTGCCGCTCGGCCCAGCGCAGGTACATCCGCTGGAGCCGCTCGGCGAAGTCCGCCGCGTCGACGCCGCCGGCCTCGGCGCGGATGGTGACCAGCGCCTCCCGGGCGTCGTACTCGCCGGAGAGGAGGGTGCGGACCTCCATCTCGTCCAGCGCCTTGCGGACGGACTCCAGCTCGGTCTCGGCCTCGGCGAGCGCGTCGGCGTCGCCCTCGGACTCGGCGAGCTCGAAGAGGACTTCGAGGTCGTCGATCCGGCCGCGCAGGCCCTCGGCCTTGCGGACCTCGGCCTGGAGGTGGGAAAGCTTGCTGGTGATCTTCTGCGCCGCCTCGGGGTCGTCCCACAGGGACGGGGCGGCCGCCTGCTCCTCGAGCACGGCGATGTCCCCCCTCAGCGCATCCAGGTCCAGGACGGCCTCGATCGACCCCATGGTCGAGGAGAGGGACTTCAGCTCTTCGGAAATATCGACGACTGCCACGGGTCCAGCGTAACGGCTGTCGGCGCGTACGTTCCTCGGGCTGCCGGATCACCGCCCGCGGGACCCGGCTACGGGGCGGCCGGGGCCGAGTTCCTGGTGTCCTGCGGGCCCGGGTCCGCGTCGTCGCCGCTCAGGGCGAGCCAGCCGGCCGCGCCGAGCCCGGCCACCAGCACGAGGGCCGCGGCCCCCAGGGTCAGGCGGCGTTTGCGGACGGCCGCCGACTTGTTGCGGGCCGAACCGGGGCGGGGCCGGCCGGGGGCGCGCGGGGCGCGGGCGGTGCCCCGGGGGCCGCCGGACAGCTCGTCGGGGGCCGGGACGCGCATGCTCGTGTGGGTGTCGCGGTTGGAGTCCGGGGTGGAGCCGGGCACCAGCGGGACCGCGCCGCGCCTGCGGGGCTCGTCGCCGGCCGGGGTGTACTGCTGCTCGTCGTAGCCCTGCGGGGCCTCCGGCTCCTCGTCCGGCTCGTCCACGTCCAGGGGCGGGATGCCGGCCAGGTGCGGCAGCTGTTCGCGCAGCCGGGCGGCCAGTTCGGAGGCCCGCAGCCGGGAGGCGGGGGCCTTGGCCAGGCACTGGACGAGCAGCTGCCACAGCTCGTCGGGGATGCCGGGGAGCGGGACGACGGTCTCGGTGACGTGGCGGCGCAGGACGGCGCCGGGGTGGCCGCCGCCGAACGGCGTGAAGCCGGCGAGGAGCTCGTACAGCACCGTGGCCAGGGCGTAGATGTCGACGGCGGCGCGCGGCGGCAGGCCCTCGACGATCTCGGGGGCCAGGTAGTCCGGCGTGCCGATGATCTTTGTGGTGCGGGTCCGGCGCGGGGTGTCGATGAGCTTGGCGACGCCGAAGTCGGTGAGCAGCGCGGGGTGGGCGCTGCCGGGACCGAGCGGGCCTTCCATGTCCAGCAGGATGTTCTCGGGCTTGACGTCGCGGTGCACGATCCCGGCGGCGTGCGCGGCGGCGAGGCCGTCGGCGACGTCCGCGACGACGGCGACGGCCGCCTCGGGGGCCAGCCGGCGCTCGCGGTCGAGCCGGGTGCGCAGGTCGGTGCCCCGGACCAGATCCATGACGAGGGCGAGGTCGTTGCCGTCCACCACGAGGTCGCGGACGGCGACGACGTGCGGGTGGTCGAGTCCGAGGAGCGCGGTGCGCTCCTGGACGAACCGGCCGACGAGCTCCTGGTCGGAGGCCAGGTCCTCGCGGAGCAGTTTGATGGCCACGGGGCCCTCGGGGCCGTCCCCGAGCCACACCGTGCCGGCGCTGCCGCGCCCCAGTATCTGGTGGGCGGTGTACCGGCTGCCGATTTTCCGTGCCAAGACTGCTCCCTCAGCGGCTGGCGATGGACCCCAACAACCCCCGGTCGACAAAGTTACGCGGCGATCGGGGGCCCGCGTGCCGTGGTTGGCGCCAACCTTCGCTTCTGCGGGCGAATTGCCTCGGAATTGGCCCGCGGAAGTCGATATAGCTACAGAGTTGCACGCCTCCGGTGTGCTGAGTGCGGTCAGCTGCCGCCCAGTTTGGAGATCCAGTCCGACACCGTGGACACGGCGTCGGTGATCGCGTGCCAGTAGCTCTGCCCCTGCCCGATCCAGTCCTTGAGCGGGGTCAGTTCCCAGATCAGCCAGCTCGCCACGACGAGCAGCACCAGCGTGAACAGGCAGCCCTTGAGGCAGCCGAGCCCGGGGATCTTCATCGGGTTGGCGCTGCGCTGCCTCGGCTCACGGGGCGCGCGCTGCGGCTGCTGGGGCGGCTGCGGCTGCTGCGGGGGCGCGTACGGCTGCGGCTGGGGCTGGTACTGCTGGCGCTGCGGCGGCTGGTACTGCTGCTGCGGTTGCGGCTGGTACTGCTGCTGCCGCTGCTGCCCGTACTGCTGGGGCTGCTGGTAGCCGGACTGCCGGTCGCGCTGCGGCTGCTGCGGGGGCGGCTGCTGCCGGCGCTGGGGGCGGCGGCGCAACGGGTCCTGGCTCGGGTCGAGGTACTGGACCTGCGTCTGCTCGTTGCGGTCGCGGGCGGCCCGGAGCTGGGACTGCCAGGGGTGCGGGTCCTCGGGGCGCGGGTCGCTGTCGGGGCGCGGCGGCACCGGCGGCAGGACGGCGGTCGGGTCGGCCTGGGGGCCCGCGCCGGGCCCGCCTCCGTGCGGCAGGACGCTGGTGACCCCGTTCGGGTCGTACGAGCCGGCGTTGCTCGGCAGCACCTGCGTCGGGTCGGCCGCGCCGGGGATCTCGGGCACGGCGGTGGGCGCCGGGTCGGGCGCGAGCAGGGCGGCGACCCCGTCGGCGGCGGTGATCTGGGCGGGGCTCGCGTGGACCCCGATGCCGTCGGCGACGGTACGCAGGGCACGGGCCAGGTTCTCCGCACTCGGCCGGCGGTCCGGGTCCTTGCTCAGGCACCGCTCCATGACCGTCCACAGGGGCTCGGGGACGGTGCTGGGGCGGCGCGGCTCCTCGCTGAGGTGCCGGTGCAGGACTTCGAGCGCGGTGCCGCCGGCGAATGGCGGGCGGCCGGTGACCAGCTCGTAGAGGAGGATGCCGGCGCCGTAGATGTCGACGGCGGAAGTCTGCGGGCGGCCCTCGGCGGACTCCGGCGCCACGTAGGCGGGGGTGCCGACGAACTCGTGGGTCCGGGTCAGGCCAGGCGAGTCGGCGAGGCGCGCGATGCCGAAGTCGGTGAGCATCGGGCGCATCGCGCCGTCGGGGTCGGCGAGCAGCACGTTGGCGGGCTTGAGGTCGCGGTGCACGACGCCGTCGGCGTGGCTGGCGGCGAGCGCGTCGGCGATCTGCGCGGTGAGCAGCGCGGCGGCGACCGGGGTGAGCGGGCCGTTGTCGCGCAGATAGCGGTGCAGGTCGGGGCCGTCGATCAGGTCCATGACGAGGGCCAGGAGGTCGCCCTCGACCACGAGGTCGCGGGTGCGCACGATGTTGGGGTGGGTCAGCCGCAACAGGACGGAGCGTTCCCGCAGGAACCGCATCACCACGTCCGCGTCGTTGGCCAGCTCCTCCTTGAGGACCTTGATCGCCACGGTCTCGCCGGGCCGGCCGGCCACGGCCGCCTCGGCGCCCGCCGCCTCGCGCTGGCTGGCGCGCCAGACGGTGCCCGTGGCACCGCGTCCCAGCGGCTCCTCCAGGAGGTACTTGCTGCCTACCGGCCGCACGTCATGCGCTCCCTGCTGGTCGTGGTGGATCGATCCCGGGTACCCCCGGAGTTTCCGGCCCACTCTAGAGGCTGTACGGGGGAGGCCGGCCGGGTCCGCGAGGTGACTTCGCCGGCGCGCGGGCCCGGGCGCGCGCTCGCCGCTCTCCGGCGGGCGCACTCCGCTCCCCGTACGGAAGGGTCCCGGGGAAAGACGTCCGCCCGGGCCGGATGGTTGCCGGAGCCGCACACCGGGAAACCGGTCATGCCGCGCTTTTGGGGCCACAGCAGACGTTTCAAGATCACTAACTGATGACCGCCGGGCGTGTTGTCAGTGGCAGGTGCGAGGATGCCTGGAGCACGACTGCGCGGTCGGGAGCCTCGCGGTGCGTGACGAACCTGTACCGGACGACGCGTCCGTGCCGGGTGGGGGGAATCACAGGGCGTTCCCCCGGCCGGCACCGCGCGCAGAAGGGACCGCTGACGGCGATGCAGATCCGGCTGACCGTCCTCGCGCCGCCCAGCGGCCAGACCCCGGCGCGCGCCTGCGATGTGCTGGTCACCGCCCCCGCGGGGACGGCGCTGGCCTCCGTCGCGTCGGGCCTGGCCATGGCCGTCGCCGGTCCCGACGGCTCCCTCGGCAGCGGTGCGGTGGTGCTCTTCGCGGGCCGGGAGCGGCTGGACGCGCAGCGCTGCGCCCTCGGTGAGCCGCCCCTGGTCGACGGCGCGGTCCTCTCGCTCCAGGTCCCGGGCGAGGACGAGACCGCGGACGACGCGGTCCCCGCCCAGCTCCAGGTGGTCGCCGGTCCCGACGCGGGCGGGGTCCATCTGCTGCACGGCGGCACGGTCCGCATCGGCCGCTCGGCCGACGCCGATGTGCCGCTGGACGACCCCGATGTCTCCCGGCTGCACTGCCAGGTGACGGTCGCCGAGGACGGCCGGGTCTCCGTGGCCGACCTGGGCTCCACCAACGGCACCTCGCTCGACGGGGCCGAGGTCCACGACCGCCCGGTCCGGCTGGCCCCGGGGGCGCTGCTGCGGCTCGGCGAGTCGACGCTCCGGCTCGCCTCCGGCGCGCGTCCGCCGGTGCTGCCGACGGCCCCGGACGGCGAGGGCCACTTGCGGGTCGCCCGGGTCCCGGCCGCTCCGGCCGCCCCCTCCGCCGAGGCCGCCCCGCCCGACCACGACCGGCCCGCTCCCGACGGCTCGGGGGCCGAGGCCCGGCCCGGGTCCCCCACCGGGCATCCGGGCCGCTTCCCGGAGCAGGAGGCGCCCCGGCGCGGCGGCATAGGGGCCTGGGCCCGCCGGCTCAAGGGCACCCGGGCCGAACCTGCGCCCCCGAGCGCTCCCGCCGAGCCGTCCGCCCCGCCCGTCGCCGACGTCTTCACCTCGCCGCCCACCGCCCCCGAGGGCACCTGGCCCGATCCGGCCGCCGTGCTGCTGACCGCGCTCGGCCCGGGCCCCCGGCTGTGGGAGCGCGACCCCGCGCACCCGGAGGCGCTGGTGGTCCGGCTGGGCACCACCGACCGGGCCGACCTGCCCGCCGTGCCGGTGACCGTGAGCCTGCGGGAGGCCGGTTCGCTGGGGCTCGCCGGGCCCCGGGAGCGGCTGGCCGGGCTCGCCCGGTCCGCCGTGGCCCAGCTGGCCGCGCTGCACTCCCCCGCCGACCTGGAGATCGTGCTGATCAGCACGGACCGGGCGCGGAGCACGGAGGAGCGGCGGCGCGAGTGGGCCTGGCTGGGCTGGCTGCCCCATCTCCGCCCGATGCACGGCCAGGACTGCCGGCTGCTCCTCGCGTACGACCGCGACCAGGCGCTCGCCCGCACCGCCGAGCTGGTCCGCCGGCTGGACGACGGGCCCCTCGGCCCCGGCTGGGCGAGCCAGGACGCGGCCGCGGTCGCCGAGGCGGCCCGCGCCTACGAGGGGCCGTTCACGGTGGTGATCCTCGACGGCGACCCCGGCGCGGCGGTCCTCCGCGAGAACACCGCCCGGCTGGCGGCGGCGGGTGCGGCGGCGGGCGTCCATCTGATCTGTCTGGCCGAGACCCCGGCCGCGACGCCCACCTCGCCGGTCGCCGCGACGTACGAGGCCGCCTGCCACGCGTCGATCGCCTTCCGCGAGTGCGGGGCGGTCGGGATGCTGAGCGGTGACGTGGCGACGGCCCTGCGGCTGCTGCGCACGGCCGGCGGCCGGGCGGCGGGCCACGGCACGGTGGCCTCGGTGGACGCGGTGTCGGCGCACTGGGCCCAGCGGTTCGCCCGGGCGCTGGCCCCCCTGCGCGCGGAGGGCTCGGCCGCGCTGCCGGGCCGCCAGGTGCCGGTGGCGCTCCCCCCGTCCGCCCGCCTCCTGGACGAACTGGGCCTGGCCCGCGCCACCCCGGCCTCCCTGATGGCCCGCTGGGCGTCCACGGCGGACGACCGCCCGGCCCCCCGTGTGGGCGCGCAACGCACGGCGGCCGAGGCGCCGGACTCGGGTCGCACCGCGTACCCGGGAACGGCCGACTCGGGCCGTACGCCGTACCCGGACACCTCCACCGGCTCCGGCCGCACCCCGTACCCGGACACCACCACGACCGGCTCCGGCCGCACCCCGTACCCCCGCGCGCACACGGGCGACTCGGGCCGCACCGCGTACCCGGGAACAGCCGACTCGGGCCGCACGCCGTATCCGGAGACCACCACCACCGGCTCCGGCCGCACCCCGTACCCCCGCACCGGAACCGGCGACTCCGGCCGCACCGCGTACCCGGGAACGGCCGACTCGGGCCGCACGCCGTACCCGGACACCTCCACCGACTCCGGCCGCACCCCGTACCCCGACACCACCACCACCGGCTCCGGCCGCACCCCCTACCCCGCCCCCGCCCGGGGCAGCGGGCCGCGGCAGGCCGGGGGGCCTCAGGTCGCCGCGCGGGGTGCCGATGCGGCCGGGGGGACGCGGACGGCGGCGCGTGCCGCCGCGCGGCCGGCCGTCCATGCCGGGCGGCCCGTCGTCGTGCTCGGTGCCGGGCCGCGCGGACCGGTGAGCGTCGATCTCGCCGACGAGGGGCCGCACCTGCTCATCGAGGGCCCCGGCGGCAGCGGGCGGACCGAGCTGCTGCGGGCCGTCGCGGCGTCGCTGGCGGCCGCCGCCCGGCCGGACCGGCTGGGCATCGTGCTGGTCGACGGGGCCGGCGGCGAGCGCGGCGAGTCGCTGCGTCCGTGCACGGAGCTGCCGCACGCGTTCACGCACCTGGTGGCCTCGGACCCGGTCCGGATGCGGGAGTTCGCCCAGGCGCTGGGCGGCGAGGTGAAGCGGCGGGCCGAACTGCTCGGCGAGCTGGACTTCGCCGAGTGGCACAGCCGTCACGAGGACGGGCCCACGGCCGTGCCCATCCCCGAGCAGCGCGGCGAGGTGGAGGCCCCCCTCAGCGGCACCCTGCGCCTGCGCCCGGGAGCGGGCCGCCCCGCGGACCCGGGCCCCTCTCCGCTCCCCCGGCTGGTGGTGCTCGTGGACGACTACGACGCGCTCATCCCCGGCGCTCGGGAGCCCGGGCCGGCCGGCGGCCGGTTCGGTGGTGCGGGCGCTGGAGGCGGTGGCCCGGGACGGCGGCCGGCTGGGCGTCCACCTGGTCGCCGCCTCGGCCCGCCCCGACCGCACGGAGGACACGGAGCTGGCCCGCGGCGCGCGGCTGCGCATCGTGCTCGATCCGCCCGCGGTCCCGCCGTCGCCGGACGAACCGGCGCCGGGCCGGGGGCGGCTGGGGCATCCGGACGGGCGGGTGACGCCGTTCCAGGGCGGCAGGGTGACCGGCCGCATCCCGCGTACGGCGACGCTGCGGCCGACGGTCGTCCCGCTGGAGTGGGAGCGGATGGGCGACCCGCCCACCCGCCGCCCGGTCCGCGAGCTGGGCAACGGGCCGACGGACCTCGCGCTGCTCGCCAGCGCCCTGGAACGGGCGGCGCGTTCCGTCAACGCACAACCCCTCGCGCCCCTGTCCACCTGAAAGCCCGCCCAGCCCCGCCCGAGTCGCGCCGGAGCCGCCCTCGAAGGCCCCCGGGCGCGGCCCGGCCGGAGCGGCCCGATCGTCCCCCCATAGCCGGATACCGGCCCTGATCCCACGTCACGAGGGCATCACGATCAAGGATTTGGGGCCGAGGGCGGTATTGCGGCACCGGGACGCCGGGCATAGGACTGTGCGCACACGACGACGTGACGCTCGACCGGCAGCGCTGGCTCCCCGACCCGGCGCCCGGTGGGCGCGCGCGGACAGAGAGACGGGGCAGGAATGCGCACAACCCTACGGATTCGCAGGGCGGCCGTGGTGTTCACCGCCATCGGCGCACTGGCCCTCACCGGCTGCGGCGGCGACGGTGACGGCGGAGACAAGAAGACGGACGAAGGCGGCTCCACGACGGGCAACGGCTCCACGCCGAGTGTCGCTTTACCGAAACTGGACGGTGAGAAGCTCTCTGTCGCCGCGGTCTGGACGGGTCCGGAACAGGCCAACTTCGTCAAGGTCCTCAAGGAGTTCGAGAAGCGGACCGGCGCGACGGTGACGTTCGTCCCGGCGCAGGACCCGATCGTCAACTTCCTCGGTACGAAGATCGCGGGCGGCCAGCCGCCGGACGTCGCGATGATCCCGCAGGTCGGGGCGGTCCAGCAGGCCGTGGCGAAGAAGTGGGCCAAACCGGTCGGCGCCGAGGCGAAGGCCCAGCTGAGCAAGAACTACGCGCAGGTCTGGCAGGACCTCGGCGCGGTGGACGGCACCCAGTACGGGGTGTATTTCAAGGCCGCCAACAAGTCGCTGGTCTGGTACAACACCAAGGCGTTCGAGAACGCGGGCGCCGGCGAGCCGAAGACCTGGAAGGACTTCCTGAAGACCGCCGAGACGGTGTCCGCCTCGGGTGTCACCCCGGTCTCGGTCGGCGGCGCGGACGGCTGGACGCTGACCGACTGGTTCGAGAACGTGTACCTGTCGCAGGCGGGCCCGGAGAAGTACGACCAGCTCGCCCAGCACAAGATCAAGTGGACGGACCCGTCCGTCAAGGACGCGCTGACCACGCTGGCCCAGCTGTTCGGGAAGCCCTCCCTGATCGCGGGCGGCGCGGACGGCGCGCTCCAGACCGAGTTCCCGGCGTCCGTCACGCAGACCTTCACCGGCGGCGACCAGCCCAAGGCCGCCATGGTCTACGAGGGCGACTTCGTCGGCGTCAACATCGCGCAGACGAAGGCGAAGATCGGCACGGACGCCAAGGTCTTCCCGTTCCCCGCGGTCGGCGCCGAGTCGCCCGTGGTGACCGGTGGCGACGCGGCCGTCGCGCTGAAGGACGGCAAGGGCGCCCAGGCGCTGCTGACCTGGCTCGCCTCCACGGACGCGGCGAAGATCGCGGCCTCGCAGGGCGGGTTCATCTCGCCGAACAAGGGCCTGGACACGGCCGCGTACCCGAACGACGTGCAGCGCACGATGGCGAAGGCGCTGATCGCGGCCGGGGACGCCGTCCGGTTCGACATGTCCGACCAGGCGCCGCAGTCGTTCGGCGGGACGCCCGGCAAGGGCGAGTGGAAGATCCTCCAGGACTTCCTGAAGAACCCGAAGGACATCGCGGGGACTCAAGCGAAGCTGGAGTCCGACGCGGCCAAGGCGTACAAGAGCTGACGGCATGACGACAGCGGCAGCGGGGGGCGCCGACGAGGCGCTCCCCGCCGACAGGCAACCGTCCGGCGAGGCCCGCGTGCCCGCCCCCAGGAAGGCCCCTCCGGCCGGCTCCCCGGGGCGCGCGCCCCGGAGTGTGACCGGCACCCGCAAGGTGGTCGCGGCGCTCTTCCTGCTGCCGGCGCTGGTGCTGCTCGGGGCGCTGGTGGTGTACCCGATCGTGTACTCCGTCTACCGGTCGTTCTTCGACCAGGCGGGTACGGGCTTCGCCGGCATCGACAACTACAAGACACTGTTCACGGACGACACCATCCGTACGGCGGTCAAGAACAACGCGATCTGGGTGGTCTTCGCACCGACGATCTCCACCGCGCTCGGGTTGATCTTCGCGGTGCTCACGGAGCGGATCCGCTGGGGCACGGCCTTCAAGCTGGTCGTCTTCATGCCGATGGCGATCTCCATGCTGGCGGCGGGCATCATCTTCCGGCTGGTGTACGACGCGGCGCCGGAGCGTGGGGTCGCCAACGCGGTGTGGGTGGGCGTGCACGACACGTTCGCCGAGTCCTCGGGCTTCCCGAAGGCGCATCCGCTTCCCGTGGCCCCGTTGAAGGCGGCGGGTGGCGGGGCGTTCGTGACGAAGACGACCGTGCACGCCGGGCAGCCGGTCCGGCTCCCCCTGGTCGGGGTGCTCCCGGCGAAGATGCCGGGCGACGCGAAACCGGCGAAGTCCCCGGCGGCGGCCGGGGACGGCGGGATCACCGGCACCGCCTGGCTGGACTTCACCAAGGGCGGCGGCGGGAAACCCAACGTCGTCGACGCCGAGGAGCTCGGGCTCAAGGGCCTGAAGGTGGAGGCCGTCAGGAACGGCGAGGTGGTCGCGTCCGCCGAGGCCGGGGCGGACGGCACGTTCACGCTGCCCGCCTCGGCGGACGGTGCCGAACTGCGGCTCCCGGCCTCCAACTTCAGGGAGCCGTACAACGGCGTGAACTGGCTCGGCCCGACGCTCGTGACGCCCGGGATCATCGGGAGCTACGTGTGGATGTGGGCGGGCTTCGCGATGGTGCTGATCGCGGCGGGCCTGGCCGGTCTGCCGCGTGAACTCCTCGAAGCGGCCCGGGTGGACGGGGCCAACGAGTGGCAGGTGTTCCGCCGGATCACGGTGCCGATGCTCGCCCCGGTCCTCGCGGTGGTGCTGGTCACGCTGATGATCAACGTGCTGAAGATCTTCGACCTGGTGTTCATCATCGCGCCCGGCTCGACCCAGGACGACGCCAACGTGCTGGCGTTCCAGCTGTACCGGTCCTCGTTCGGCACGGACGCGGACCTGGGGGTCGGCAGCGCCATCGCCGTACTCCTGCTGCTGCTGGTGATCCCGGTGATGCTCTTCAACATCAGGCGGATACGGAAGGAGGGGCGCCGATGACGACACCCTCGGCAACGGCGACCCGGTCGGTCGGCGCGCGGCTCGCGGCGCGGGCCGCCGGCGGCGCGATGCGGGTCTTCCTGGTCCTGGTGGCCCTGTTCTGGCTGATGCCGACGGTCGGGCTGCTGCTGTCCTCGCTGCGCAGCCCGGACAAGATCGCGTCGACCGGCTGGTGGCAGGTCTTCACCGCCCCCTCCGAGCTGACCGTCGACAACTACTCCCGGCTGCTCGACAATTCGGCGATCACGGACTCGCTGCTCTCCACGGTCATGATCACCGTGCCGTCCACGGTCCTGGTCGTGGTGATCGGCTCGTTCGCGGGATACGCGTTCGCCTGGATGGACTTCCCCGGCCGTGACTGGTGGTTCCTGCTGGTCGTGGGGTTGCTGGTGGTCCCCGTACAGGTGGCGCTGATCCCCGTGTCGAAGCTGTTCGGCGAGATCGGGATCTTCGAGACGACGCTCGGTGTGGTCCTTTTCCACACCGCGTTCGGGCTCCCGTTCGCGATCTTCCTGCTGCGCAACTTCTTCGCGGAGATCCCCCGTGAGCTCCTGGAGGCGGCGCGGCTGGACGGGGCGGGTGAGATACGCCTCTTCACCCGGGTCGTGATGCCGCTGGGCGGTCCGGCGATCGCCTCGCTCGGGATCTTCCAGTTCCTCTGGGTCTGGAACGACATGCTGGTCGCGCTGATCTTCGCGGATTCCGGCTCACCGCCGATCACGGTGGCGCTCCAGCAGCAGGTGCGCCAGTTCGGCAACAACATCGACGTGCTGGCGCCCGGCGCCTTCGTCTCGATGGTGATCCCGCTCGCGGTGTTCTTCGCCTTCCAGCGCCAGTTCGTCTCCGGCGTCATGGCGGGGGCGGTCAAATAGCGGGTCCGTGACAGTGCGGGGCATTCCGGCCGGCCGGCGGGGGTGCCCCGCAGCCGTGCGGTGCCCGGGATCACGGGTGCCGGGGCGCCCGCCATGGGCCCGTACGCCCAGTATTGCCCAAGGTCCACTTACTGTCCTGGGTAGTATGATAAGTGGGGCCTTCATCAGCCGCGCGGTCGACCGCTCACGGGCCCGACGCGCCCGTCTCTTCGGCCTTCGTACGCCTGCCCGCCCCCTGACCCGCCCTGCGGAGCCCGCCCCAGTACGCTGTGTGCTCTCCCAGTACGCACAGTCCGAGAAAGAGTCCGTATGCCCCGGCTGAGTGTCATCATCCCCGTCCGTCGCGCCCGAGGAAGTCTGCGCGAGTGCCTGGAGTCGGTGCTCTCCCAGTCGTTCACGGACATCGAGGTCATCGGGGTCGACGACGGGGCACCGGACGGCTCGGGCCTGGTCCTGGACGAGTTCGCCGCGCGCGACAGCCGCGTCCGGGCCGTGCACCTGGAGCCGGGCGCCGGGGCCCACGGCCGCCGCAACGCGGGGATGGAGGAGGCCGCCGGGGAGTACGTCCTGTTCCTGGAGGGCTACTACGTCTTCCTGCCCGGCGCGCTCCAGGCCGTCGCGGACCGGCTGGACGCCACCGGCGACCCGGACGTGCTGCTGTTCGGCCACCAGAAGCGCCCCTTCCGCGGCAAGGTCCGCTCGACGCGGTCCCTGCAGAAGCTGGACGCGATGCCCGAGGGCCCGTTCACCCTGGCGAAGCGGCCGGACCTGCTGGACATCGCCCCGGTCTCCTGGAACCGCGCGGTCCGCCGCGCGCTGCTGGAGCGCGAGACGGTGACCTTCGGCCCGGGCCCGCACGGCGAGCGGATGTACGCGCTGGCGACCGTCGCCGTCGCCGCCTCGGTGGCCACGCTGGGCACCGCCTGCGTCGAGCACCGCCAGCAGCGCTACCTGCCCGGCCTCGTGGACGACGTGGAGCCCCGGACGGGCTCGACCCCGCTGGAGCTGATCGAGGCGTACGACGCGCTGATGACCTTCGTGGAGGCGCGTCCGGCCCTGAAGGACGTGCGCGGCCTCCTCTTCGACCGCGCGGTGCAGGAGCTGCTGACCGCGTACCCGACGGTGACCAAGCGCCGCCGGCAGTACGTCGGCGCGGTCGGCGCGTTCCACGGTGCGCACCGCCCGGAGGGCTTCACGTTCCCCGGCGGTGCCAAGGGGCTGCGCCCGCAGCTGATGGGCGGCGGCAAGTACACCGCGCTCGGCGCCCTGGACACCGCGCTCGCCACCCGCCGCAGCCTGCGCGCCGCGCCCACCACGGCCCGGGCGAAGGCGAAGAAGCAGTTCACCAAGCGCTACTACAAGGCGCAGCGCAAGCTGCCCCTGGACCCCAAGCTGGCCGTGTACGCCGCCTACTGGAACCGCGGCGTGAGCTGCAACCCCGAGGCGATCTACCGCAAGGCGAAGGAACTGGCGCCCGACATCCACGGCGTGTGGGTGGTGTCGAAGAAGAACGTGGACTCGGTGCCCAAGGGCATCGACTACGTGGTGCCCGGCACCCGCCGCTACTGGTCGGTGCTGGCCCGTGCCACGTACTTCTTCAACAACGTCAACTTCCCGGACCACCTGGTCAAGCGCCCCGGCCAGATCCATGTCATGACCCACCACGGCACGCCGCTGAAGATCATGGGCATGGACCAGCAGAACTACCCGGCCGCGGCCCAGGGGCTCAACTTCGACCGGCTGCTCAAGCGCGTGGACCGCTGGGACTGGAGCGTCTCCGCCAACCCGCACTCCACCGAGGTGTGGTCCCGCGCCTACCCGAGCGCGGCGCGCCCGCTGGAGACGGGCTACCCGCGCAACGACGTCTTCACGACGGCCACCGAGGAGCAGATCGCCAGGATCCGCGAGGACCTGGGCATCCGCCCCGGCCAGCGCGCCGTGCTCTACGCGCCGACGCACCGCGACTACGAGTCGGGCTTCACCAACCGCCTGGACCTGGACCGGTTCTGCGCGGCCGTCGGCCCGGACACCGTGGTCCTCATGCGCGCGCACTACTTCTACGGCGGCTCGGGTCTCCCGGAGAACGCGTCGGTCATCGACGTCTCCACGTACCCGCGCGTCGAGGACCTGTGCCTGGCGGCGGACGCGCTGGTCACCGACTACTCCTCGGTGATGTTCGACTACGCCCACCTGAACCGCCCGATCGTGATCCTCGCCCCGGACTGGGAGACGTACCGCACGGTCCGCGGTGTCGTCTTCGACCTGCTGTCCGGGCAGCCGGGCGAGACCCCGGGTGCCGTGGCCACGAACACGGACGAGCTGGCGGCGATCTTCACCGACGGCAGCTGGAACAGCCCGGAGAACGAGGCGCTGCTGAAGGCGTTCAAGGAGCGGTTCTGCCCGTACGACGACGGCCGCGCCGCCGAGCGCGTGGTGCGCCGCGTGCTGCTGGGCGAGGAGTCCTAGACCGTACGAAGCCGAGGGGCCCGCACCGGAGTGTTCC
>NZ_JBMNDO010000155.1:0-15610 GCF_052542855.1 Streptomyces sp. SAS_281 | reverse complement strand
CGGCCGCGGCCGCCCGGCCGGTGTCCTCCTCCTCGGCGGCGTCCATCACCTCGAAGTACCGTTCGGTCGCCGTCGCCGCCTCCTGGCTCATCGCCAGCAGGAAGCCGATCGACTCGACGGGCCAGCGCAGCGCGAGCGCCGTGGAGAGGAACGCGACCAGGGTGCCCGCCGACAGACCGCCGTCGGCGACCTCGATCGTGCCGAACACCAGGGCGGCCCCGATGGCGAGTTCGGGGAGCGTGGTGATGAGGGTCCAGATCCGCGCGAGCAGCCGGGCCTTGCCCAGCTCCGTGGTGCGCAGCTTCCCGGCGAGCACCCGGAAGGCGTCGGACTGGCTGCGGTGGCGGCCGAAGCCCTTGATGATCCGGATGCCGAGCACGCTCTCCTCGACCACGGTGGTCAGATCGCCGACCTGGTCCTGGGCACGGCGCGCGACCGCGGCGTACTTCGCCTCGAACGCCGAGCAGATGATCACGAGCGGGACGACGGGGGCGAGCAGCACCAGGCCGAGCGTCCACTCCTGGAACAGCAGCACCACGAAACCGACGAGGATCGTGGTCGCGTTGACCAGCAGGAAGGTCAGCGGGAAGGCCAGGAACATCCGGACCATCATCAGGTCCGTCGTCCCGCGCGAGAGCAACTGTCCCGAGGGCCAGCGGTCGTGGAAGGCCACGGGCAGCCGCTGGAGGTGCCGGTAGAGGTCCCCGCGCATCGACGCCTCGACCCCGGCCAGCGGACGCGCCACCATCCACCGCCGCACCCCGAACAGCACCGCCTCGGCGATGCCCAGGAGCAGCAGGTACAGCGCGCCGAGCCAGACCCCGCCCGGGTCCGAGTCCGCGACCGGGCCGTCCACGATCCACTTCAGGACGAGCGGGATCACCAGGCCCAGACAGGAGGCGACGACCGCCACCAGGGCGGCCCCGAAGAGCCGTGCCCGTACCGGCTTCACATACGGCCACAGCCGCAGCAGCGAGCGCACGGCCGACCGGTCCTTGGGTTCTACATGTTCCTGGCGCATCAGGGAGGAGCCTACGGTCCGTCCGGATATCGGTCCTGTGTTTTTATCCGGCCCCCGGCACACCGGAGGACGCGCTCCCCGTAGGGGTCGTAGGGGGCATCAACCGATCGGCCGATGCCGGTTCGAGCGCGATGGCCGATACCGGGGCGGGCCCGCCGGGCGGATGCTCGGTGCCATGGCAATCATCGAAGCGAACGGGGTGCGCAAGTCCTACGCCGGCCGCCCCGTGGTCGACGGGGTCTCCTTCTCCGTCGAAGAGGGGGAGATCTTCGGGATTCTCGGCCCCAACGGCGCGGGCAAGACGACCACCGTCGAGTGCGTCGCGGGCCTGCGGGTCCCCGACGCGGGCACCGTCCGGGTCGCCGGGCTCGACCCCGTCGCCGACCGCGAACGGGTGACCGGACTGCTGGGCACCCAGCTCCAGGAGAGCGAACTCCAGACCAAGATCACCGTACGCGAGGCCCTGGACCTGTACAGCGCCTTCTACCCCCGGCCCGCCGACTGGCGCCCGCTCGCCGAACGGCTCGGCCTGAACGACAGGCTGGACACCCGCTTCCACCGGCTCTCCGGCGGACAGAAGCAGCGCCTGTCCATCGCGCTCGCCCTCGTCGGCCGGCCCCGCGTCGTCATCCTCGACGAGCTGACCACCGGCCTCGACCCGCGGGCCAGGCGCGACACCTGGCAGCTGATCCAGGACGTGCGCGACGGCGGCGTCACCGTCGTGCTCGTCACCCACTTCATGGAGGAGGCCCAGCGCCTCTGCGACCGCATCGCCGTCATCGACGGGGGCCGCGTCGTCGCGCTCGACACCCCGGCCGGTCTCGTCGCCGGCGCCGACGGCTCCACCGTCATCTCCTTCACGCCCTCCGAACCGCTGCCCGAGGCCGAACTCGCGGGGCTCCCCGGCGCGGTGTCGTACGAGACCGAGGGCGGCCGGGTCGTCATCAACGGCACCGACGAGACCGTCAACGCCGTGATCTCGCTGCTGGCCCGGCTCCGCGTCACCGCCCACCGCCTGCGCGTCTCCGAGGCCACCCTGGACGACGCCTTCCTCGGGCTCACCGAGCAGCCGGAGCCCACGGAAGACCCCGACCGCACCGGCCCCGCCGACGGGCCCGGCCTCACAGAACGGGCTGCCTGAGATGGCCACCGCACACACCGCCCCCGCCCCCGCCGCCGCGCCCCGCACCGCCGTGCCGGGCGCGACGCTCGCCGTCCTCAAGGCGGAGACCCGGCTCTTCCTGCGCGAACCCGGCAGCCTGTTCTGGATCGTCGTCTTCCCGACCGTGCTCCTGGCGATCCTCGGCCTCGTGCCCTCCTTCCGGGCACACGACGACGGGCTCGGCGGCCGGCGCGTCATCGACCTGTACGTGCCCGTCGCGGTGCTGCTCGCCCTGATCATGTCCGGGCTCCAGGCGATGCCGCCCGTCCTCACCGGCTACCGGGAACGCGGCATCCTGCGCCGGATGTCCACCACACCGGTGCGGCCCTCCGCGCTGCTCGGCGCGCAGATCGCCCTGCACGGCGCGGCCGCGCTCCTCTCCGCCCTGCTGGTCGTCGCCGTGGGCCGGATCGCCTACGGGGTGCGGCTGCCGGACCAGCCGTCCGGCTATCTGCTGGCGCTGCTGCTCGCGGTCGCCTGCGTCCTCGCCATCGGCTCGCTGGTCTGCGCGCTCTCGCGCACGACGAAGATCGCCGCCGCCGCGGGCTCGCTCGTCTACTTCTCCATGATGTTCACGGCGGGCGTCTGGGTCCCCGTCCAGGCCATGCCCGACGCGCTGCGCCGCGTCGTCCAGGCCACCCCCTTCGGCGCCGCCTCCCAGGCCCTGGACCAGGCCGCCCGGGGCGACTGGCCCGCCTGGGCCCACCTCGGCGCGGTCGCCGCCTGGGCGATCGCCGCCGGATGGACCGCGATCCGCACGTTCCGGTGGCAGTAGGGCCTTGGGAGACTCGCCCGTATGAGCGCACACGTCACGACGGCCGAGCAGTGGTGGGGGCGGTTCTTCCGCTACGGCCCCTACGGGCTGCTCGGCCTGGCCGCCGTCGTCTCGGCCGTCTCCCGGGACCTCGTGATGTCCCCGGCCGACGAGCGCGCCGCCGCGGTGCTCCTCCCGGCGGCGCTCGGACTTCAGCTGTGGTGGTCCCGCACCGCGTCCGGCGCCGGACCGAGGCCGAGCGTCTGCTACTTCGGCGCCCGCACCCTGCTCGCCTTCGGGCTCACCTGGTGCAACCCCTTCTTCTCCATCTACGCGGTCTTCGGCTACTTCGACGCCGGCCGGGTCCTTCCGCAACGCGCCTTCCGGCCCGGGCTGCTGGCCGTCGCGGTCATCATGGCGGGCGCGCAGAGCGGCAGCCCCCTGCCGCCCGCCACCCTGATGAACTGGATCGTCTTCGGCGTCGTCCTCGCCGTGCACGCCACCCTCACCATGGTCTTCGCTCAGATCGGCGAGCGGGAGGCCGACCAGGACCGGTCCAGGAACGCGACCATCACCGCCCTGGAGACCGCCAACGCCCGCCTGGAGCAGGCCCTCGCGGAGAACGCCGGGCTGCACGCCCAGCTCCTCGTCCAGGCCCGCGAGGCCGGGGTGGCCGACGAGCGGAGCCGGCTGGCCGCCGAGATCCACGACACCATCGCCCAGGGCCTCACCGGCATCATCGCCCAGCTCCAGGCCGCCACCTCCACCGCCGACACCGACCCGGACCTCGCCCGCGAACACCTCGTCCGGGCCGCCTCCCTCGCCCGGCACAGCCTCGGCGAGGCCCGCCGCTCGGTGCACAACCTGCTGCCGGCGGCCCTCGAACACGACGACCTGCCCGGCGCGCTCCAGAAGACCGTCGCCACCTGGTCCGGTCGCACCGGGGTGCGCGCCGAGTTCACTGTCACCGGCACCGTCGCACCCCTGCACGACGAGGTCGGCGCCACCCTGCTCCGCATAGCCGAGGAGGCCCTGGCCAACGCGGCCCGGCACGCCGACGCGTCCCGGGCCGGGGTCACCCTGTCGTACATGGGCGACGAGATCACGCTCGACGTCCGCGACGACGGCCGGGGCTTCGACCCGGCCGCGCTGCCCCCGTACCGGGGCGCCGGCGGATTCGGCCTCGGCGGCATGCGCTCGCGTGCCGAACGCATCGCGGGCACCGTCGAGGTGGAGACCGGACCGGGCCTCGGCACGGCCGTCAGCGCCCGCGTCCCGCTGGTGCCGCACGCCTGACCCGGTCCCGTACCGTGAGCGCCATGGACCGGGAACCCGCGCGCGTCATCACCCTGATCGTCGTCGACGACCACCCCGTCGTACGGGACGGGCTGCGGGGGATGTTCGCCGCCGCACCGGAGTTCCGGGTGCTCGGCGAGGCGGCCGACGGGGTCGAGGGCGTCGAGATGGCCTTCCGGCTCGACCCCGACGTGGTGCTCATGGACCTGCGCATGCCGGGCGGTGGCGGAGTCGCCGCGATCACCGAGCTGACCCGGCGCGGCGCCCGCTCCAAGGTCCTCGTCCTCACCACGTACGACACCGACTCCGACACCCTCCCCGCGATCGAGGCGGGCGCGACCGGCTACCTCCTCAAGGACGCGCCCCGCGAGGAGCTGTTCACCGCCGTCCGGGCCGCCGCCGAGGGCCGGACCGTCCTGTCACCGGCCGTCGCGTCGCGGCTCGTCTCGGCGGTCCGCGCCCCGGCCGCCCATGGCAACGAGACGCTGTCGGCCCGGGAGCGCGAGGTGCTGGCGCTCGTCGCCCGGGGGACCTCCAACCGGGAGATCGCCGCCGAGCTGTTCATCAGCGAGGCCACCGTGAAGACCCACCTCACCCACCTCTTCGCCAAACTCGGCGTCAAGGACCGGGCCGCCGCCGTGGCCGCCGGCTACGACCGGGGCATCCTCGGCTGACCGCGCGGCTCACTCCCGTACGCGCAGCAGCAGCACCGACCGCTCCGGCACCGTCAGCCGCTCGCCGCCCCGGTGCACCGTGCCCGGGGGCCCGGCCTGGTCCTCCCGAGAGGTGTCCAGGACCAGTTCGTACGCCTGCGCCCACGGCGGACCGGGCAGCAGGAAGTCCGCCGGTTCGTGGCCCGCGTGCAGGACGGCCAGGAAGCTGTCGTCGGTCACCTGCTCACCGCGCGCGTCCCGCCCGGGGATGTCCCGGCCCGAGAGGTAGAGCCCGATCGTCGCGGCGGGCGCGTACCAGTCGGACTCGGTCATCTCCGCGCCCGCGCGCGTGAACCACGCCAGGTCCCGCAGCCCGTCCGGGGCCTGCGGCCGGCCGGAGAAGAACGCCCGGCGGCGCAGCACCGGATGGCGGTGGCGCAGCGCGAGCACCCGCGCGGTCAGCGCGGCCAGCTCCCGCCACTCGGGCCGGTCCAGCAGCGACCAGTCCACCCAGCCGGTCTCGTTGTCCTGGCAGTAGGCGTTGTTGTTGCCGCCCTGCGTACGCCCCATCTCGTCGCCCGCGACCAGCATCGGCACCCCGGTCGACAGGAGCAGCGTGGTGAGCAGGTTGCGCAGCTGGCGGCGGCGCAGCGCGTTGACGCCCGCGTCGTCCGTCTCGCCCTCGGCGCCGCAGTTCCACGCCCGGTTGTCGGAGGTGCCGTCCCGGTTGTCCTCGCCGTTGGCCTCGTTGTGCTTCTCCTGGTAGGTCACCAGGTCGCGCAGGGTGAACCCGTCGTGCGCGGTGACGAAGTTGACCGAGGCGTACGGGCGGCGCCCGCCCCACGCGTACAGGTCGCTCGACCCGGTCAGCCGGTAGCCGAGGTCCCGCACGTCGGGCAGCGCGCCGCGCCAGAAGTCCCGCACGGCGTCCCGGTAGTGGTCGTTCCACTCCGTCCACAGCGGCGGGAACGCGCCCACCTGGTAGCCGCCGTTGCCGACGTCCCAGGGCTCGGCGATGAGCTTGACCCGGCGCAGCACCGGGTCCTGCGCGATCACCGCGAGGAACGGCGAGAGCATGTCCACGTCGTGCATGGAGCGGGCCAGCGCCGCCGCCAGGTCGAAGCGGAAACCGTCCACGCCCATCTCGGTCACCCAGTACCGCAGCGAGTCCGTGATGAGCCGCAGCACGTTCGGCTGGACGACGTGCAGGGTGTTGCCGCAACCGGTGTAGTCCGCGTACCGGCGGGCGTCGCCCTGGAGGCGGTAGTAGCCGCGGTTGTCGATGCCGCGCAGTGACAGCATCGGGCCCAGCTCGCCCGCCTCCGCGGTGTGGTTGTAGACGACGTCGAGGATGACCTCGATGCCCGCGTCGTGCAGCGCGCGCACCATCCGCTTGAACTCGCCGACCTGCCCGCCCGCCGTGCCGCTCGCCGAGTAGCCGGCGTGCGGGGCGAAGTAGCCGATGGAGTTGTAGCCCCAGTAGTTGCGCAGCCCGCGCCGCAGCAGATGGTCCTCGTGCGCGAACTGGTGCACCGGCAGCAGCTCCACCGCGGTCACCCCGAGGTGCTTCAGATGCCCGACCGCCGCCGGGTGGGCGAGCCCCGCGTAGGTGCCGCGCAGCTCCTCGGGGATGCCGGGGTGGCGCTGGGTGAACCCCTTCACGTGCAGTTCGTAGATGACGGAGTCCGCCCACGGCGTCTTCGGCCTGCGGTCGTCGGCCCAGTCGTCGTCGTCGTGGACGACGACCCCCTTCGGGACGTACGGGGCCGAGTCCCGTTCGTCCCGGACGGTGTCCGCGAACCGCTGGTCGGGCCAGTCCCTCACATGGCCGTACACCTCGGCCGGAAGGGTGAATTCGCCGTCCACGGCCCGGGCGTACGGATCGAGCAGCAGCTTCGCCGGGTTCCACCGGGCGCCCGTCCACGGGTCCCACCGGCCGTGCACCCGGTATCCGTACCGCCGGCCCGGCCGCACCCCGGGCACGAAGCCGTGCCAGACCTCGTGGGTCAGCTCGGTCAGGGGGAGCCGGGTCTCCGTGCCGTCCTCGTCGAAGAGGCACAGCTCGACGGCCTCCGCGCCGCCCGCCCAGAGTGCGAAATTGGTGCCCGCCACCCCGTCGGGGCCGGTCCTGAAGCGGGCGCCGAGCGGCATCGGTGCCCCCGGCCACACCGCCGGCGGGCGCCGGCCGGGCGCCGCGGCGGCGACCCGTTCCGCGACCGCCCCGGCCGTCCCCGCGTCCGTCTCCGGTACTGCCTCCTGCTCGGCTGCGCTCGACACCTGCTCGCCTCCCGCGGCTCGTGGGACCGGCACCGTAAGGGGGTGTGCGGCGTCCCGGCCGCGGCTCCCCGAGTGCGGCCGTCCCCTGTGTTCTGCCCACCGGGCGGCCCGCACTCACGTTTCCCACGACCGGCCCCCGTCGTTGGGGGGACATGACTGACGTAGCGAAGAAGGCAGGGACGCGCCCGGTCACCGCTCCGCCCGGGCGGTGCCTGCTCGCCGTACTGGCGCTGCTGGCCGTGCTGACGGGTTGTTCGGGCGCCGGTTCGTTCATCGGCGGGAAGGGGAAGCCGCAGGAGGCCATCCGGGTCGTGCCCGCCGACCGGGCCGAGGACGTCCGGGCGGACAGCCGGGTCGCGGTGGAGGTCCCCGACGGCCGGCTGGAGAGCGTCCGGGTGCGGCGGATCGAGGACGCGCGGGAGCAGGAGGTGCCGGGCCGGATCGCCGAGGACGGCCATTCCTGGGCACCGGTGAAGGGGGCGCGGCTCGGCCTTGCCGCCAAGTACAGCGTCGACGCGGTCGCGGTGGACGGCGGCGGCCACCGCGCGGCCCGGCACACCACCTTCACCACCGCGGTCCCCAAGGACCGGTTCATCGGCTACTTCAAGCCGGAGAACCGCTCGACCGTCGGCACCGGCATGATCGTCTCCTTCGAGTTCAACCGCCCCGTCACCCGGCGCGCGGCGGTGGAGCGGGCGATCCGGGTGACGGCCGATCCGCCGGTGGCCGTGGCGGGGCACTGGTTCGGGAGGAGCCGCCTGGACTTCCGCCCCCAGGAGTACTGGCGGCCCGGCACCGAGGTCACCGTGGACATCGGGCTGGCCGACGTGGAGGGCGCGCCGGGGGTGTACGGCAGCCAGCGCAAGACCGTGCGCTTCACGGTGGGCCGGGAGCAGACCTCCCGGGTGGACGCGGCCGCGCACACGATGGAGGTGCGCCGGGACGGGGAGCTGGTCTCCACGGTCCCGGTCACCGCGGGCTCCGCGACGACCACCACGTACAACGGCAAGATGGTGGTGAGCGAGATGCACGAGGTGACGCGGATGGACGGGCGGACCGTCGGCTTCGGCGGCGAGTACGACATCAAGGACGTGCCGCACGCCATCCGGCTGACCAAGTCCGGCACCTTCCTCCACGGCAACTACTGGTCCGACGAGGACGTCTTCGGCTCCAGCAACGTCAGCCACGGCTGCATCGGGCTCCGTGACGTCCAGGGCGGCAGCGGTTCCACCCCGGCCGGCTGGTTCTTCGACCGCACCCTCGTCGGGGACGTCGTCGAGGTCGTCAACTCGGCCGACAGAACGGTCGCACCGGACAACGGACTCGGCGGCTGGAACCTGGGCTGGACCACCTGGCGGGCGGGCTCCGCGCTCCGCTAGCACCTGTCCGGCGGATCTTCGGCGGCCGCCATGACACCCCCGGGCCGGGCGGCGGAAACCCCGCCGTCACTTGGGACGGAACAGTGACAATTCCGGGGGGATCTGCCCGCAGTCGGTGTGATTATCTCTTTGCTGAGCGCGCATGTGCAGCGCGCGGGGGTGGGAACCCGAGGGTTCCCGGGGCCTTGGCGGGGCCAGGCCGTGTGAGGGGAGACGACCACATTGAACGGGCAGCCGATATCGGGGACATCGGCCGGAACGGGCGGCAGGCGGCGGCTGCGGGGAGCCACCGGTCTGCCGGCCCTGGCGGTGGGTGCGCTGTTGCTTCTGGTGACGGCGTGCGGCGGGGGAGACGGCGGAAGCGCGGACGGCAAGGCGGGCGGGGTCAAGGAACAGGACACCAGCGCCTCGCAGGCCGTGGTGACCGTCGCGCCGAAGGACGGCACCGACGACGTCGCGACGAGCGGCGCGCTGAAGATCAGCGCCGAGCGCGGGAAGCTGACCACGGTCAAGGTCTCGGACGCCAAGGGCGGCGAGGTCGAGGGGAAGATCGCGGCGGACGGCGCGAGCTGGGTGCCCGACCAGCACCTGGCCTCGGCGACCCAGTACAAGGTCCACGCGGTGGCCAAGGACGCCAAGGGCCGTGAGTCCGCCAAGGACACCTCGTTCACCACGCTGGTCCCCAAGAACACCTTCGTCGGGCAGTACACCCCGGAGGACGGCTCGACGGTCGGCGTCGGCATGCCGGTCTCCATCCACTTCACGCGCGGCATCACCGACCCGGAGGCCGTGGAGAAGGCCATCAAGGTGACCGCCGAGCCCGCCGTCCCCGTCGAGGGCCACTGGTTCGGCAACGACCGCCTGGACTTCCGCCCCGAGCAGTACTGGGCCGCCGGCACCAAGGTGACCGTGAAGCTCGACCTCGACGGCGTCGAGGGCCGGCCCGGGGTCTACGGCAAGCAGGCCAAGACCGTCTCGTTCACCATCGGCCGCAGCCAGGTCAGCACCGTGGACGCCAAGTCGCACCGGATGAAGGTCGTCCGCGACGGCAAGCAGATCAAGGACATCCCGATCTCGGCGGGCGCCCCTGCCACCACCACGTACAACGGCCAGATGGTCATCAGCGAGAAGCTGCGGGTGACCCGGATGAACGGCGACACCGTCGGCTTCGGCGGCGAGTACGACATCAAGGACGTGCCGCACGCGATGCGCCTGTCCACCTCGGGCACCTTCATCCACGGCAACTACTGGGGCGGCCCGGGCGTGTTCGGCAGTGCCAACACCAGCCACGGCTGCGTCGGCCTCCAGGACGTGCGCGGCGGCGGCAACTCCTCCATGCCGGCGTCCTGGTTCTTCAACAACTCGCTCATCGGCGACGTCGTCGTCGTGAAGAACTCGCACGACAAGACGATCAGCCCGGACAACGGCCTCAACGGCTGGAACATGAACTGGTCGGAGTGGACCGCGTAGCTCCACGCCCCGAGCACCCCGGCGGGCCCGGCACCGAGATCCACGGTGCCGGGCCCGCCCGCGTCCGCCGTGACGCACGGCACCGCCCCCGGCCCGTGCCGCCCGCGGTTAGCGCCGGTTAACCTGCACCTCATGACCGCAACCCTCGAAGTAAGCGACGGCGTCGGCACCATCCGCCTGGACCGTCCGCCGATGAACGCTCTGGACGTGGCGACCCAGGACCGGCTGCGCGAGCTCGCCGAAGAGGCGTCCCGGCGCGACGACGTGCGCGCCGTGGTGCTCTACGGCGGCGAGAAGGTGTTCGCGGCGGGCGCGGACATCAAGGAGATGCAGGCGATGGACCACGCGGCCATGGTGCTGCGCTCCAAGGCCCTCCAGGACTCCTTCACCGCCGTCGCCCGCATCCCCAAGCCCGTTGTCGCGGCCGTCACCGGCTACGCGCTCGGCGGCGGCTGCGAGCTGGCCCTCTGCGCGGACTTCCGCATCGCCGGGGACAACGCCAAGCTCGGCCAGCCGGAGATCCTGCTCGGCCTCATCCCGGGCGCCGGCGGCACCCAGCGGCTCGCCCGTCTGGTCGGTCCCGCCAAGGCCAAGGACCTCATCTTCACCGGCCGCCACGTCAGGGCGGACGAGGCCCTGACGATGGGGCTCGTGGACCGCGTGGTGCCCGCCGCCGAGGTCTACGAGCAGGCGCACGCGTGGGCGGCCAAGCTGGCGAAGGGGCCCGCGCTGGCGCTGCGCGCGGCCAAGGAGGCCGTCGACGCGGGGCTGGAGACGGACATCGACACGGGCCTCACGATCGAACGGACCTGGTTCGCCGGTCTGTTCGCCACGGAGGACCGGGAACGCGGAATGCGCAGCTTCGTCGAGGAGGGCCCGGGCAAGGCGAAATTCCTCTGACGGAGGACTGGTTGAAGCCCCGACCGAACGCCGGTGGAGAACGCGAACCGACGCGTTCATCCGTGCGGGCGGATTGGCGCGACCTTGAGGGAACCTCGGGAACGACCGCGTTCGGGACGTCGGCGAACCTGGCCTGAGGTGCTATCAGTGCAGGTCAGATGGGCTGTATCCGGCTGCTCAGTGCCTCCGGCATATGCCGGAGGGCCCTCGGGGAACGACTGATTACGGGTCGCGTATTCCCCCGGAACGGCCCCGGAGGGCCCGCTGTGCGGCCATGATGGTGTGCATGGCGGGCCTGGAGGGTGTGGAGCAGCCGCGACCGCGCAGCAGCGCGACAGCGGCACGGAGATTGCCGGCCGTCGAGGACGAACAGGCGTTCAAAGCGCTGGAGTTGTTCGGAAACCCGACGGAGGAAGAAGTCCGGCTGCCCTCCCGCCCGGAGTCGGCGGCCACGGCGCGCCGGCTGACCTCGTGCGTCGTCCTGCACCAGTGGGCGCTCTCCCCGCAGGCCGCCGAGCACGCCGTCCTGCTCGTCTCCGAGCTCGTCGGCAACGCCGTGCGGCACACCGGGGCCCGGGTCTTCGGGCTGCGTATGGTGCGCCGCCGCGGCTGGATCAGGATCGAGGTGCGCGACCCCTCGCGCGGGCTGCCGTGCCTCATGCCGGTCCGCGAGATGGACGTCAGCGGCCGGGGGCTCATGCTCGTGGACAAGCTCTCCGACCGCTGGGGCGTGGACCTCTTACCCCGGGGCAAGACCACCTGGTTCGAGATGCGCATCTCCGACCGCTGACGCCCTCTCCGCGAGCCGCCCCGGGCAGACAGAAGCCCCCGTGTCGGCCGTGGTACGGCGCCTCGGGGGCTTCTGTGGGGGGACCGTGAAATGGGGGGTGTGTTCACGGCCGCTGATGACGACCTGGCCCGGGTCAATGGGGGTCGTGGCATCGACTATGACAGACGGAAGACTCCCCAGCCAAAGCCGCATTCTTCGCTCGATGCCACATATGGGGACATTTCGATGAGGAAACGCAGGTGTGGTGGGTCACGTGCCTGGAAATCGATGAATATTCATGACTTCATGCGCATGATCCATTGATCGTCCACGATGTGGACGGCGTGTGCCGGTTCGCTGCCCCTCCCACGCACCGGCCCGCCCGGCCCGCCCGATAATCTGAGCTCCGTCAGACAGTCATACGAAGGGGCGGAACAGTGGCGGACATCGAGTCGGCGCGCAAGGCGTTCGAGCGGTACGACCTGAACGGCGACGGGCTGATCTCGGCCGCCGAGTACAAGAGCGTCATGGCTCAGCTGGGTGACCCGTACGTCAGCGAGCCGGTCGCGCAGGCCGTGATCAACTCCCACGACGCGAACGGCGACGGGCTCCTCACGTTCGACGAGTTCTGGGCCGCGCAGAACAAGGCCTGATCCGGGACAGGCGCCGGGGCCACCGGTTCCGGCCACCGGAGGCCACCCCGGCCTCCGGCCGGGGGTGCGGGGGCGGCGTGGTGAGAAATGTCCGGAAATCGCTGGCGCCGTCCCGCGCGCCGGCCCCGGCCACCGCCCCGCACGCCCCCGCTCCGGCCCGTCAGGCCGCGAAGTTGCGGGACATCGAATCGCCCCCGTCGATCTCCGTCAGCTCCGGGCGGGTGTAGCGCTCGGCCCGGGCGTGGTAGTCGAAGTCCCCCCGTACGAGCCCCCGGTAGTCGAGGACGCAGCGCTCCAGGGCGATGCGCGTCGGGCCCTCGATTCCCGCCGCCTCGATCTCCTGCACGAGTTCCTTCTCCGCCCGCTGCACGCGGTCGGCGATACGGCCGAGCAGAATTCCGGCCTCGTCCACCGCCTCCTGGAGCGAGCAGCCCCGGTCGCGCTGGAGCAGCCGGACGGCGTTGTGCTCGTATCCGAGCACGGCCTCCTTCTCGAACGAGCAGATGTCGTTGCAGAGGCCGGAATGATCGGCCACCGCATTGCGCAGGGCGATATAGGCGGGCAGGCTCCGGGCGGATTCCGGGAGATCGATTCCGGCGGTGATCTCGTGCAGATCCAGGAACGGCTGCATCGCCACCGAATCACGGCGGTGCTTCACGAAGTCGGCGGTGCTCGGCACATGTCCCGCCGCCCGGTCCACGGCCTCCGCGTAGTACGTCCACAGCCAGGCCGCCGTGTCCCGCCGGAACTGCCGTACCCAGTGCGCCGGGCGGTCCACGCAGGTCCGGGCCACCAGTTCGTCCAGCGCGTGCTCCATGCGGCCGACGGGGGCCCGCGCGCCGTCCAGCACGTCCACCAGACGGCCGATCGCGCTCTCGCACAGCCGGGGGTCGCGTCCGGCCGGGCCGTCGTCGAATTCGTCGTCCACCAGGAAGGCCCAGAAGAGCCACTGGCAGAAGAGGTCCAGATGCTTCTGCGAGGCCCGGGGGAATATCAGGGAGATCCAGAGTTCCGGGCGCGTTCTGATCATTTTCTTCACGGCCACGGGTGACAGGGCGAGCTCACTGGCCTCCGCCCATTCCCAGGCGGCCTTCTTCGTCTTCTCAACTCCCGGATGGCATCCCGCACTTTCGAACGGCATGTGGAATTCTGGAAGCGCGATCTTGCTCATGGTGCACCTCGTCGTGACGATAAGGACAGGGCAGGGGGATGCGCGATGCGGAAACGCGCAGGCGGAATTCGCGGCGACGAGAGGCGGACGCGCGCACGGCCGGCCGGCGGCAGGCCGCGCCGGCACGACGGGAGCGCACGGGGGCCGCGGTCCGGCCGCGACGGCGCCACCCGCCGCGGACCGGAGCGGGTGGAGCGGGCGGTCATGGTCGGACGCCCGGCAGTCCTCTCCGGGCGGCCGTACGCGGCCCGCACGGCCGGAACACGCCAGGGGCGTGCCCGGGAAGGGGTGGCTGGCATGGCTGTCCTCATTCCTCCGCGGACCGGGCGAACGGAGCAGGGCCCAGGGCAGCGCGCAGCCTGACGTGCGCGGCGATCGCGTCACCCCTCGTCACGTCCAGTGAACTCCCCGCGGGCGCGGGAGGGAAGGAGCAGGTGACCGAAAATGTGTGATCGGCGCGAACTCCTGCGCAGTTGTGAGCAGTTGGATTACTCCTGGGGCGTCCGCGCGTCGGACGGCGGCGAGTGCCGCATGGCCGATTCGGTGAGTCGCGCCGGGGAACGCGAAAGGCGGGTCCGCGCACCCGGCACCGGTGCGCGGACCCGCCCTGAGGGGCCGGTCAGTTGTAGCCGAAGCCCGCCGGGAGCGGCGACGGCTCGAACAGCCGGGCGGGTACGGCCTCGGCGAGGGCCCGGTAGCCGGCCGGGTTCAGGTGCAGATGATCACCCACGTCCAGCGAGGCGCGGAGCGCGGTGGGCCGCTGCGGGTCGCGGGCCGCCCGGTCGAAGTCCAGCACCGCGTCGAACCGGCCGCTGGTGCGGATCCAGGTGTTGACCGTACGCCGGGCCTCCTCGCGGTACCCGTCCGGATCGTCGTAGCCGGTGTTGCCGCCGAACGGCGTCAGCGTCGCTCCGTACACCCGGATGCCCTGGGCGTGGGCGCGGGTGATGATCTGGTCGTACGCGGTGATGACGGCCTCGGCCGTGCGCTTCTGGGCCTCCGGGGTGGCGTCCGCCGTGCCGATGTCGTTGACGCCCTCGAAGACGATCAGCCGGTCCGTCCCGCTCTGCGCCAGGACGTCGCGGTCGAGCCGGGCCAGCCCGTTGGGGCCGAGGCCGTCGGCGAGCAGCCGGTTGCCTCCCGCAGCCTGGTTGACCACGGACGTCCGGGCCGTCAGCCGCCGCTGGAGCACGTCCGGCCAGCGGTCGTTGCCGTTGGTCGTGGAGCCCCGGCCGTCCGTCAGCGAGTCCCCGAACACGGCCGTCGCCGATGTGGTGCCCCTGGCCCAGACCTCGACGCCGCTGAGGAGGTACCAGTGGTCGGTGGTCGTCGCGCCGGGCAGGTCCCCGTCCCGTACGTGCTCGCCGTGCAGCAGGTACGAGGTCGTGCGGGAGCCCGGGTGCGAGGTGAGGGCGGTGGACGCCTGCCCGGTCGCCAGGTAGACCGTCGCCGTGAGGTTGGACCCCGGGGCGATCCGGAAGTCCAGCGGGTCGGAGACGGCCTGCGCCCCGGCCGGTACGTCGATGGACGCCGAGCCCCGGAAGGTCACCTTGTGCGAGGTCCCCGGACGGATCGCCCCGGTGCCCGCCTTCCCGTCCAGCGGGAGGGCCACGGAGACCTCGGTGATCGGCAGCACCGCACCGCCGAACGCGTTGGAGAACCGCAGCCGGATGTGGTCGCCGCCCGCCGAGACGTGGACGGTCTGCCGCAGCGTCGTGTCCGTCAGCACGGAGTCGTCGCCGGTGAAGGGGGCCGGGGGCATGTTCGACGGTTCCGTCAGCTGGGGCATCGACGTCCAGGTACTGACCCAGTGGGCGCCGCGTTCCCGGGGACCGGGCGCGCCGCCGGAGTGCGTCTCCCCGGCGCCGAGGGCCGGGGAGACGAGGGCGAGGGTCGCGCAGAGCGCCCCCGCGGTGATCAGGCTGAGGAGCGACGTTCTTCGGTTCATGGCGGTGTTCCCTCTGCGTGGTGGGGTTCTCCATGCACACGTGCGTGCCCCGGCCGGGCATGCGGCAGGCTAGCGCCACCGGAACTTTCGGTCAACGGTTCGAAATATTTCGAAACCAGAGGGTCCGGAACGCGAAGTCGGGGGGGAGGGGGGGAGA
>NZ_JBMNDO010000154.1:0-15918 GCF_052542855.1 Streptomyces sp. SAS_281 | reverse complement strand
CCCCCCCCCCCGGCGCTGTCGGCGGCCTCTACGCTGCCGGTTGAGGCCCGCTCCTGGACACGACGGCACGAGCACCTCGGTGCCGCCCCCGGCCCGCTGGACTTCGACATGGTCCGGCGGGCCGCCGCCGACACCCTTGAGGAGTCGGACGACCTCGACTGGAAGGAACACCTGCCGCAACCGCCCAGGGACGGCCGCTGGAACGAACTGGCCAAGGACGTCGCCGCGATGGCCAACACCCGCGGCGGACTGCTTATCTTCGGCGTGCGGGACAAGACCTGCGACCTCACCGGCATCGACCCCGACCAGGCCAACCCCCCCCAGCAGTACCACCAATGGATCCGCAACCACGTCCAGCCCTACCTGCCCGACATCACCTTCACCACCCTGACCTCACCCGACGGCACAACGAGCGTCCTGGTCTGTGACATCCCCGCCAGCCCGATGGCCCCGCACCACGTCTACGGCACCGCGCAGAGGGACAAGGACCAGCAAGCAGCCGTCGTCCCCTACCGGGACAAGGACCAGACCGGCTGGATGGCCGAACACCAGATAGAACGCGCCTACCGCGACCGCTTCACCCGCACCGAACGCGCCGAGGAAGAAGCAGAACGCCTCCTCGACCAAACCCGCGAGACCGTCTTCACCCTCCAGGCGCAACCCTCCGCGTGGTTCCTGGCCATCGCCCGCCCGGAGCGCCACCTGCCCCGCACCGCACCGCGACTCACCCGCGACGAAGCCAGCACCGTCCTGCACACCGCCCGAACCCGCACCCAGCCCCCGCACCGCTTTGTAGGCCCCCTAGGGCCTGTCTTCAAATTCCCGTCTGCCCCGCGAATCCGGCCGGAGCCCCGACGCCGCGCAGCAGGGTGTCCACGACGCGGGTGGCAAGTGCGTCCGCGTCGCCGCCTTCCGCTCCCTCCTTGGCCGCCTCATGGATGAGGGCGTAGTAGATCCTTCGGGTCCAGTCGAGGTCGATGTCGGAGCGGAGCACACCCGCCTCCTGGGCGCGGCGGAAGAGTCGGATGCAGGTGGCCCGGACTTCGGCGTGGGTTCGGGCCGCCTCGGCATGAGCGTCCTCGACCGCGCGGTTCATAGCGAACGACCAGTCGGTCTTCACGCGGAGAACATTGGCGGTGACCTGGTAGAGGGCGACGAGCGGCGGGGCGGCGTCGGGGCGGGCGGAGTCGACGGCGTCCGCGAACTGGCGGGCGGCCCAGCCAGTGAGTTCGTCCAGGAGCGCCTCGCGGGTGGCGAACCGGCGGTGGACCGTGGTCCGGGCGACGCCGGCGGCCTGGGCGAGCTGCCCCATGGTCGCCGCCGGGTCAGTTGCAAGGACACGCTCGGCCGCTTCCAGGATCGTCTGGACAGTCCGCTCGGTGTCCGCCCTGAGGGGGCGCTGCGCCTGCCGTTCCGTCTGCTGCCTCTTCCGTACTGTCACGCAGAAATGCTACATCCGCATTCCCTCAAGAGAGTTACTTGCAACATCTCTGTTGCGTGTTTTAGGTTCATGGCGTCGGAGAGGTAGCAACTCCGCGCCCCCTCCACGGGGAGCGACGACATCAAGGAGCAGTGAGTGATGCAGCACAGGATCCTGGGCCGCACCGGCATATCGGTCAGCAAGTTCGCGCTGGGCACCCTGCGCCTCGGCGCATGGGGGAACACGGATCACGACGATGCGGCCCGGCTGATCCACACGGCCCTGGACGCCGGGATCAACCTCGTCGACACCGCCGACCAGTACTCGGGAGGCGAGGCCGAGGAAATCGTGGGCAAGGCGATCCGTGATCGCCGCGACGATGTCGTGCTCGCGACCAAGGGACACTTTCCGGTCCGCTTCAAGGACGAGGACCCCAACCGGCGGGGCAACTCCCGCCGTTGGCTCACCAAAGCGGTCGACGACAGTCTGCGCCGCCTGGGCACCGACCGCATCGACCTCTACCAGGTCCACCGCCCGGACCCGAGCACGGACATCGACGAGACGCTCTCGGTCCTGTCCGACCTGGTGCGCGCAGGAAAGATCATGGCTATCGGAACCTCGGACTTCCCTGCCGAACAACTCGTCGAGGCCCAGTGGACCGCCGACCACCGCGGCCACATCCCCTTCCGCACCGAGCAGCCCCCTTACTCCCTCTTTGTGCGCGGCATCGAGGCGGACGTACTACCCACCGCGCAGAAGTACGGGCTCGGCGTACTGACCTGGAGTCCACTCAACAGCGGCTGGCTGACCGGGCGGTTCCGCCGCGGCGAGCCGATCGAGATGAACTACTTCCGGCAGGCGGTCGCCCACAAATTCGACCTCGATCTGCCGGGCAACCAGCGCAAACTCGACGCCGTCGAGCAATTGTCGGCCCTGGCGGACGAGGCGGGAATCCCTCTGACGCACCTGGCGCTCGCCTTCGCGGCGATCCACCCCGGCGTCACCTCTGTGATCCTCGGCGCCCGCACGACCGAGCAGCTCACCGACCAGCTCGCCGCCGCTGAGGTCCGGCTCGAGGACGAGATCCTCGACCGCATCGACGAGATCGTCGCCCCCGGCGTGACACTCAACCCTGCGGACATCGACTACAGGCGACCGGCGCTGACCGACTCCGAGCAGCGCCGCAGGCCGGCCGACCACCGCTGAGGGCGATCCGCCTGCGACGATTTCCTGCGGCACGGAGACAGGCTACGAACCCTCAAATGATCTCGATCGAGTGGTGGATCATGATCGGGTGATATGTCGCCATGAACTGTCGGATGCCGAGTGGGAGTTCGTCCGGCCGCTGCTGCCCGTCTCGCTACGGGGGCGGAAGCGGCTGGATGACCGGAAGGTCCTGAACGGGATCGTGTGGAAGTTCCGGACCGGTACGGCCTGGCGGGACGTGCCGGAGCGGTACGGGCCGTGGACCACACTGCACACCCGGTTCTGTCGCTGGGCCAGGGACGGGACCTTCGAGCGGATGCTCAGCGCCGCGCATGCCCGAGCCGACGCGGCCGGTGACATCGACTGGCTGGTGTCGGTCGACTCCACGGTCGTGCGAGCGCACCAGCACGCGTCCGGGGCTCGAAAAGGGGGCTCTCCAGCCCCTGTCTCGGACGCTCGAGAGGCGGCCTGACCAGCAAGATCCACCTGGCCTGCGACGCGCTCGGCCGCCCGCTCGCCTTCACTCTCACCGGCGGAAACACCAACGACTGCACCCAGTTCACCGCCGTGATGGAAGCGATCCGGGTGCCCCGCCTCGGTCCGGGGCGGCCCCGGGTGCGGCCCGACCACGTGCTGGGCGACAAGGGCTACAGCTCCCGCGCGATACGGACCTGGCTGCGGCACCGCGGCATCGGCCACACCATTCCCGAGCGGGCCGATCAGGTCCGCACCGGGTCCGGCGCGGCCCGGGGCGGACGCCCACCCCGCTTCGACAAGCAGCTCTACAAACAGCGCAATGTCGTGGAACGCTGCTTCAACCGCCTCAAGCAGTGGCGCGGCATCGCGACCCGCTACGACAAGACCGCCGAGTCCTATCAAGCAGCCGTCACGCTCGCCTCGCTCCTGATGTGGGCGTGACATTTGCCGACAACTCCTAGTGCGGCCCGCGCGCAGGGACGGTCCCACCATGGCCGCTCGGTCGCAGTCGCCGAGCGTGTGCGGCCCGCGCGCGCAGGGACGGTCCCCCGACTGCCGCAGAGGCGAGTCCGGACAGGGCATGCGGCCCGCGCGCGCACGGACGGTCCCTTCTCGCCCCACCACCGAGCGGCCTCACTGTCGTGTGGCCCGCGGCTGCGGGACGGAAGTCGGGTGCTTCGCACCGCCAGCACAGGCGATGACCGCGGCCCGGTCGAACTCCGGGCGCGGTTCGGCGCCGGCGACCGGGTCGGGGAAGTCCCCCTTAGGGCTGTGTGGCGGGAGACGGCCTGTAAGCAGGCTGGCTCCGACCTTCGGTGATTGCCGGGGACGTGCTGACGGCCATCTCGCCTGGCCTGGCGGGCCGACGAAGAAGCGGCGCGTACTACAGTCCCGGCACGTGACCGATGCTGCGCACCGCACTGCTGCGGACGACGACGAGCTTCTGGAGAGGCTGCACGCACTCGCGTGGGGCTCGCAGAGGGTGCCCGCCTCTCGTGGATGTCTCCCGGATCAGCCGTTTCCGCCTCTTACGAACACAGAAGTGGACCTTGCTGAACGCAGCCTCGGGTTTCCACTGCCTCGATTGCTCCGCCGCATCTACACAGAGGTTGGCGACGGGGGGTTCGGGCCGGAGGGCGGCATCGCGTCGCTGACGCCGCGCCGTGTTCCGCATTGGCATCTGCCGGACTGGCATTGCGCGACGACCATCCACGCCAAGCGGGCGGGGTGGGGACCGTCGGCTTCGTGGCTCTTCTTGACGGGCGGCGGCTGCACGATGGAGTGGTACGTCTCCCTGATTGCGGTTGATCACCCGGTACTGCTCTGGGACGCCGACGGCTGGGAACCGGACTGGGGTCAGGACCCTCATGACGGCCTGCGGTATGCGGCGCCATCGCTGCGCCAGTGGCTATGGACCTGGGCAGACGGCGGCAACGTCTGGGACGAAGCGCTGGCACAACCCGATTAAGAACGCACTCAGGCCGACCCACTACTCGGCCGAGCAGCGGGCCAGTCCGCGCCGCCTGCCGTTACGCCGCCCATACCATGCCCAGCGCGGCGAGGGCGGCCAGCTGTTTCGGGGTGAGCTTGTCCCTCCTCGCCTTGGTGTTGGAGAGCTATACACCCAGTCGCATCGGCACTGTCTCGTCGTCGACCACGACGTCCACGACCGCTCCGCGTGGGACGGGCCGGTCGGTACCTTCGCGCTCCACCCGCTGGGTGAGGGCTGCCAGGCCCCGCTGGAAGGCGGCTGCGGCCTTGCTTCCCGGCTTCTTCGGCCCCTTGAGCGCGGCGGCCGGCGCCGGACGGAGCTCCGCCGGGGCCGCGGCCGCCACGGGAAGGGCCGCGCCCCGCACGCCCAACGCGGCCAGCCGCTCGCGCTGTTCGGGCATCAGCTGGGCCCAGGTGCCCGCTTCCTGTTGCCGTCGGAGCCATCGCCCGATGTCGTCGCCGTCGAAGCTGACGTCGGGTGCGATGTAGGGCAGGTGGCCGTCGGCGTCGATCAGGTCGGCGAGCACCTTGTAGTGGCGTTGCCAGTTCAGTGGCCAGGGGCAGTTCCAGTCCTCGTCGATCGCGGCGAGCTGCTCGGCGCGCTCGGCCGCGCGCTTGGGGTCCTTGCCCAGGCCGCCCTTGCGGCGGAGGTTGGCGAGGTGCTGCCCGATGGGCACCATTGCCTCGCCCTCGCCCCAGACGGCGTCCTGGCGCGGTGCGAGGTGCCCGGTTGCCCGGCGGTACGAGCGGAGCGCGGCGAGTTTGTTCTCCCACGCTTCCTCGCCGGGCTCCCAGACCATCCCGGCTTCCGGCGCGTCGAGGAGCTCCTTGCGGTGAGGGTCGAGCTCCCCGGCCCTCTGGGATTTTCGTTGTTGGTGCACCCATCGGCCAAGGGGGAACGCCTTCGTCACGCCGACTTCGACCTCGACGTCGTAGGGAACGGCGTGCAGGCCGGTGATCTCGTTCTCCGCCCGCCACCGCAGCAGGGCCTGGTAGCCCTCCAGCCACACCAGGGACTCCGGGCGGTAGACCTGGGTGCGCAGGAACGCGGAGATGGCGGCCGCGTCGCGCGGGCTGGAGAAGTGCAGCAGCGCGGACTCGGCTGCTGCGTCGGCGCCGTCGTGCTCCTGGCCTTCACCGTCGACGTCGCTTGCGCCGCCGCCCCCGACGATCTGCCCGTCCTCGTCGCGCTGGACGTGGATGGTGCGCTGGCCACTCGTGAGTGCGCGGGAGGCCAGCTGCTCGACGAGGCGATCATCGTGCGAGAGCAGGCCCTGGAGTACGGCGACCAGTCCGGCATATGAAGAAGAGGCGACCATGTCGGTCGGATCCTCCTCGGGCTCCAGGAACACCGGGACGATGATCCGGGCGACCTTGGTGGAGCCGTCGCGGTTGAGTCGGAGCGCGCGGCCGATGTTCTGGACGATCTCGACCTGGGAGCCGCGGGTGTCGGCGAAGCAGATCGAGTCGACTCCCCGTGTGCCGGTGATGTCGACCCCCTCTCCGAGGACGCGGCAGCTGGCGAGGAAGGCGCGGTGGACCCGGTGGCCGGTGGCGTCGGTGCCGTTGGCGAACTGCCGCAGCACTTCACGCCGCTCGGTGACGAGTTGGTCGCCGCACAGCCATGCCGACCAGACTCGATCCGGGGGTACGTGGCGGCCGGCCTCCAGCGGAGACGTCCAGGGCAAGGGGCTGAACGCCGTCCACACGGCCGCCACTGTCCTGGCCGCCTTCCGCGAGAGCGCCCCGGTCTCCTCCCGTCTGGAGACGGTCGGTCTGAAGATGTCCTGCGCCCTGGCCCGCAGTGGCACCGAGGACCGGTTCGTCGCCGCGGTCCTCGCCGAAAATGACCGACGACGGCACCTTGACCCTCGTCAACTACGGCCATACCGCACCACTGGTGCTGCCCGCACCCGGCGGAGTGACGGAAGCGGCCCCCGACCACCCCGGCATGCCCCTCGGCCTGGGCATACTGGGCAACATCAGGCCCGGTCGGTACGGCCGCACCCTCGCCCCCGGGGATCGGATGCTCTTCCGCACCGACGGCCTTGACGAGGCTCGCGATACCGCCGGGCGGTTCTACCCCCTGGGCACCCGCACCGGCCTCCTCAGGACCGGCACCCTGGCCACAGGATGGAACAGCTCCGTACCGACGTGCACCGGCACACCGCACCGGCCGCCCGGGCGGACGACTCCGCGCTGCTCCTGCTCGAATACACCGGAGCACCCCGCTTCTCCGCCGACGTGCGGCCCGGGCCGCTACCCGCAGCCGCCCGGCAGGGATGCGAGAAATGCGTCGTCGGACGGGGGCGCAGAAGAATTACGAGCACGACAGGGCCTCCTAGAATTACTCGGTTTGGTTCGCACCTCCGAGCTACCAAGGGGCCCTGCCTTCATGCGCCTACCACCGAAAGATCATCCCAGCGGGAAACCCGTTCGACTCGCACGTTCCATCATTGTTTGAGATACGGCTTCTTAAGACTGTTGTGCTGTCCTCCAAGGCGGTAGTGCACGGCAACAGCCGTGGCAGCTCGCAGTCCCGTGCCGGCTACCCGTACAGGCCGCCCCTACCGCGTGGCGGTGTCTCCGTCAGGCGGAATAACCTCGATCGCGCTGGCGGGCGGCTGGGGGACAACGGTGGCCTGCCACCTGCCGTTCCGCGGGTCGTATCACACGTACACCCAGCTGGCTTGTGCCCGTTCCGGCAGGCGGACCTCGGCGAGGCCAGCCGCTTCAGTGGTGGTGAGGCTGGCGGGGAGCTGGATGACGATCGCGCGCTGCGGGTCGGCGAGAGTGAGCGGCTCGCCCGGCACGTGCTCGGCGAGCTCGCCGGAGCGGCGTGCCAGGAGGTCTTTGACCTTGCCGTGGACGTCCTCGCCGAGCTTGGTGGCGATGGCCTGGACGAACGGCGCGAGTACCGAGCCAGTCACTGCGGCCAGCAGCAGTTCCCCGTACAGCCGGTCACCGCCTGATCCGGGTTGCGGGACAACGGCCTCAGCGGTTTCGGCTTCTTCCATGTGTCCTGCCCTCGGCATCGGTGACCGTGTGGGTGGCGGGCTGTCCGCAGACGTTGCCGAGCCGGCCGATCGTAGTCTGGGGTGCCGCCCGCGGCACCCACATGGGCCCCCGCCGGGAGGCGACGGCCGCATGGAGTAGACCACACCCCGTGGCGCGTAACCGACGGCACAGCCACAGAAACAGCACGCCCGTTCTACGACAACCTGCCCCCCAACCTGGACGCGGAGCAGGCGGCCGCCGGCTCGACGGAGCCGTGTTCACCACGCTGCCCGGCCTCGGCAGTGCGGGAGCGGCGCCGCCCGCAGCAGCTCCACCCTGGACAGTGACGTCGACCCTCATGACTGGCTGGAGCCCACTGTCCAACGGACGGACGACATCGACAACGCGATCGAGTCCTGCACTCTCGAGGAGGAGAAGGTGTACTGTCCTCGCGGTGTCCGTGGGCCACCCGATCAGCGGTCACACAGCTCAAGCCGGGGCGAACTCAGCTGTCAGGCAGGCCAGCAGCCGCGCGGGGGCATCCTCCTGCAGGAGATGGCCGGCGCTCTGGATCCAGTGCAGCTCCGCCTGTGGAACCCGTTCGTGCAGCCACGCGGCGTACTGCGGGGGGAGGATGCGGTCCTCGCGGCCCCAGACGATCCGCACCGGAATCGAGATGCTGTTCAGCAACTGCTCGTACACGGCCGTGTCCGCCTGCCTGATCTGGCTGTACTGACGGTAGAACGCCGCCTGCCCCTCCTCCCCCCGCCACGGTGCGAGAAAGGCGTCGAGAATCCCCGGCCGGAACCCGATGTGCGTGGCGTGACGCAGGTGGGCGGCGACCAACGCTTCGTGCGCGTAGCCCGGAAGCTGATTGAAGACCTCCTTGTGCTCCAGGAAGAGCCGGAAGAGCCCTCGCTCCCAGGGGCCTCCGCTCACCGCGTCGAAGAGGGTCAGGTCCCGGTAGCTCCTCCTCTCCAGCAGCAGGGTCCGTAGCGCCACCGCCCCGCCGATGTCATGAGCCACCACGCTGGGGCGCGACAGCCCCCAGTGGTCGAGGAGCCGGGCGAAGTTCTCCGAATGGGCCGCCAGGCTCAGGTCCTGGCCCTCGCGCTGCTCGGACTGGCCGAAGCCGAGATGGTCGAAGAAGAAGACCTTGCGGGTACGGGCAAGCGCGGGAGCGATGTCTCGCCACAGAAGGGAGGAGTACGGCGTACCGTGCACCAGTACGAGTGGCTCGCCGCTGCCCAAGGCCCCCCACCGGACCACTCCTCCGGGTGTCTCGAATCCCTCGTCCAGTGACCAGTCCATCGCTGCTCTCCTCTCCTGCCTCATGAGAACCACCTTCCACGCGGAGCATGCCTCGATGCCTCAGTAGCGGCAATGAGTGAGGAGGCCGTCGATCGGGAGGGGAGGGGTGTCAGCCTTGGCGGCTTGGGAGCATGGCCAGAGCTCGGGATCGCTGTGCGACGAGCTCGTCGTAGGTGCCGTCGCGCTCGGCCCAGCGGTGCACGAGGACGCCCTTCACGAGGATTTCGTGGGGGGTGGGGTCCTGCGAGAGCAGGTGCATGACCTCGGTGGCGAAGTCGTTGAGCGGCAGCGCGTGCGGGTTCACCTTTTCCTGTCCTGCCGTGGCGACGGCCGGGGGGACGAGCTCGACGACGCCAACACCGGTGCCGTCGAGTTGCGCGCGCAGTGCCTCGGAGTAGGCGTGCACCGCGGCCTTCGAGGCGGCGTAGCTGGGCATGGGCGGGAACGGCAGGAAAGCGATGCCGGAGGTGACGGTCATGAAGGTGCCGGTACCCCGCCGGACCAGGTGGGGGGTGAAGGCGTCGACGACTCGGATCGTGCCGAGCAGGTTGGTGTCGATCGTCGTCGCTGCCGCCTCGAAGTGCGCGGGGTCGCGCAGGTCCTCCAGCAGCATGACTCCCGACATGGTCACCACGGTGTCCAGCTCGGGGTACCGGGCGAGCGCGGCGTCACGGGCAGCTGCGACGGAAGCACTGTCGGTGACGTCGATGCTGATCGTGCCGAATTCTTCTCCGGCAAGTTCCGAGAGTGCCTTGGGGCTGCGACCGCCAACGGCCACGGTGCTGCCTGCCGCAGCGAACCGCCGGGCCAGCTCTCGCCCGATACCCGAGGTTCCGCCGACGATGAGAACGGTGCGGTTGGAGAGATCCACGAGGTCTTCCCTTCAGTCCAGGGCGCCGCCGGCGTTCAGGCCCGCGGCGCAGGCCGTGCGGCTCTCTGTCTCGTCCAGAACAGTGCTATCGCAGTCTTGACGGCATTCGCCGGGTGTGGCAGGGCCCCCGTCTTCCCTGGTCCTGCCAGGGCCCCCTCTGGGACACGCGCACCGCGTTACGGTGTCGGTATGAAGAAAGAGGAATCCGGCAACCGGCTCGGCAGCTACCTTCGTGCCAGGCGTGAGCTGGTCTCCCCGGCGCAGGCAGGACTCCCGCCCGGGGGCAACCGCCGCGTGCCCGGCCTGCGCCGTGAGGAAGTCGCCCTGCTCGCCGGAATCAGTCCCGACTACTACCTTCGCCTGGAACGGGGCCGTGACAAGAACCCCTCATCACAGGTCCTTGAATCACTCGCGCGGGTCCTGCAGCTCGACGGCATCGAGCGGACGTATCTGCTCGGCCTCGCGGCGGCACGCCCCAGGGCGCCGCGGCGCAAGCGGCCCGAGCACGTACCGGCGCGCGTACGCGAACTGCTCGCCCACCTTCATATCCCCGCGTTCGTCGAAGGGCGCGCGTTCGATGTCCTGGCCTCCAACCCCATGGCGGTCGCGCTCTCCCCCCGCCTGCAGCCCGGCCAGAATCGGCTTCGTTCTCTCCTCCTTGATCCTGAGGAACAAGCCTTCCACCAGGACTGGACGAAAGCCACCGCCGATTTCATCGCCGCCCTTCGCACCACCATCGGGGACGACACCGACAACCCCCGGTTCACCGAACTCGTCGGAGAACTCGCACTGTCCAGTCAGCGGTTCCGTACCCTGTGGGCCCGCCACGACGTCCGCAGTCTCGAGGGAGGCACGACCACCGTCCACCACCCCGTTGTCGGTGAACTACGGCTCCACCGCGACAAACTCGCCATCGGTGACGTCATCCTCGTCGTCTACTACCCCGACAAGGACAGCGACAGCGACGAGAAACTGCAGCTCCTTGCCGTACTCTCGCACACCGAGTCCGTCGGTACTGCACACGACAGACCGGCGGACGCCCCGCGCCCGAAGACACGCTGACGACTACCGTGTCTGCGGGGCCAGGAAGGTCTGGCGTGAGCTGCACCGCCAAGGCCACATCGTGGCCCGGTGCACGGTCGAACGCCCCATGCGCGAGCTCGGCGTCACCGGTGCCCGTCCGCGGAAAGAAGATCATCACCACGATCCCGGACAGTTCAGCCTGGTCGGCGTCCGCGTCCAGGAGCCACCTGCCGTGCCGGATGCACACCCGGGATCAGAGCGGCATGTACCGAACTACCGGTAGGTCTGCCCCCCGTGCGCCGCCCCGTGCACAGACGGCAGCCGTACGCCACCGGTCCGGCGGCCGCACCTCCGATCCGCCACACCGCCGCCGGAGCCCCGTCCTGTTCGGCGGGCAGCCTGGCATCCTCCAGCTCCCAGGACGGCAATCCCCGTGCCAGCACGTGTTCGTCGACGCCGCACAGCTGGGCCAGCAGCCGCCTGCCCCCGGCGTTCAGCAGCACTTCGGCATCGGCCCGAGGAGCCCCGCCCTCATGTCTGGGCTGCTGGCTGCGCCACTTCCAGCCGGGCCGCAGCGACGCTGTCTCCAGCCCGTAGGAGGCGGCGACACGGCCGATCAATGAGGCCGTGGTCTCCTGCGCCAGGGAAGCAGTACGAAGAATTCCAGCAGGAGAGGGACGACCTTCTGGGATGCCAGGAACACGGATCATGTCGGGCCTCGGGCTTTCCTGTTGGCATATGCGTTGCGTGCGGACTGCAGCAACGGGCAGCGCCCGCCCTCCCTGCGGCCGGTCGAGGACGCAGGATCGGCTGGTGAGCACCCGCAACCACCAAGATCGTTCTTGCGCAATTGTGCAAGTGGGCTGGGCCCCGGGTTTTGGCGCTGGACGACTGTTCCGCGTGGAGGTACATACGGCATGCCGGTCTTCTACCGTGCCCAGGCCATGCCGAGGTCGGAGAGTGCGGCGAGCTGTCCGGCATCCAGCCGGTCGCGTCGGGCGCGGGTGTTGGAGAGCCATACGCCGAGCCGGATGGGTACCGGCTCCTTCTGTCCGTCGACGGTGATCTCGACGACGGCTCCGCGGGGGACGGGCCGCTGTCCTTCCTGCTCCCTCCACTGGGCCAGGGCGGTGAGGCCGCGCTGGAACGCCTGCTGCGCTTTGCTTCCCGCCTTCCTTGGCCCTGGCCCCTTTGTTGTGCGGGGTGCCGTCGGGTCGGGAGACGGGGCCTCGGGGCCCTTAATGCCGAGCTTGGTGAGCCGGTCGCGTTGTTCGGGCGTCAGCTGCGCCCAGGTGGCCGGCTGCTTCTGCTGCTGGAGCCACCGCCCGATGTCGTCCCCCTCGAAGATGACGCCCGGGGCGACGTGGGGCAGGTGCCCGTCGGCGTCGACGAGGTCGGCGAGGACCCGGTAGTGCCGCTGCCAGTCCAGCGGCCAAGGGCAGTTCCAGTCCTTGTCGATCGCGGCGAGCTGCGCCGCCCGCTTCGCGGCCCGGTCGGGGTCCTTGCCGAGCCCGTTTTTCGTGCCCTTGCGGCGGAGGTTGGCCATGATCTGGCCGATGGCCACGGCCCCGGAGCCGGCCGGGTCGTCCCAGAGGGCATCCTGCCGGGGTGCGAGGTGTCCGGTGGCGAGCCGGTAGGAGCGGAGCGCGGCGAGCTTGGCCTCCCAGGCTTCCTCGCCGGGTTCCCAGACCATCCCGGCTTCCGGTGCGTCGAGGAGTTCCTCGCGGTGAGGGTCGAGTTCCCCGGCCCTCTGGGATTTTCGCTGTTGGTGCACCCAGCGGCCAAGGGGGAACGACTTCGTCACGCCGACTTCCACCTCGACGTCGTAGGGCACGGCGTGGACGCCGGTGATCTCGTTCTCCTTCCGCCAGCGGATCAGGGCTTGGTAGCCCTCCAGCCACACCAGGGATTCCGGGCGGTAGACGCGGGTGCGCAGGAACGCGGAGATGGTGGCTGCGTCTCGGGGGCTGGAGAAGTGCAGCAGCGCTGACTCGGCTGCCGCGTCAGTGCTGCCGCCGTCGTGCTCCGGGCCCTCGTCGTCGACGTCGCTCTCGCCCCCGGCGCCGACGATCTGCCCGTCCTCGTCGCGCCGGACGTGGACCTTGCGCTTGCCGCTGGTGAGCGCTCTGGAGGCGAGCTGCTCGACCAGACGTTCGTCATGCGAGCGCAGGCCCTGGAGCACGGCAACCAAGGGGCGGAAGCTGGCAGAGGCGACCATGTCGGTGGGGTCCTCGCCGGGCTCCAGGAAGATCGGGACGATGATTCTGGCGACCTTGGTGGAGCCGTCGCGGTTCAACCTGAGCGCTCGGCCGATGTTCTGCACGATCTCGACCTGGGAGCCGCGGGTGTCGGCGAAGCAGATCGAGTCGACGCCGCGCTCGCCGGTGATGTCGACGCCTTCGCCGAGGACGCGGCAGCTGGCGAGGAAGGCGCGGTGGACCCGGTGGCCGGTGGCGTCGATGCCGTTGGCGAACTGCCGCAGGACCTCGCGCCGCTCGGTGACGAGGTGGTCGCCGCATAGCCATGCCGACCAGACCCGGTCCGGGGGGACGTGGCGGCCGGCCTCCAACTCGTAGAACTCCGCGTCGATCGACGACGGCGGCAGGGCTTCCGCGGCGGCCAGGTCCGCGTCCGAGGCGTCGTTCATGTACAGCTCGGCTGCGGTCTGCGGGAGCTTGTCCGCGAACGCTTTGGCTTCTTCGACCTTCTGGTGGAAGGTCATGACGGTGCGCAGGTTGTGTGCGGCGGCGTGCTCCAGGAGCGCGGTCTGCAACAAGGCGAGGCGCCGGCCGCGCCGCGCTTCTTCCGTCTCGCCGACGGCGGGGGAGGGGTCGCGGATTTCCAGGACGTCGATCTCGAACCCGGCAAGGATTTCGCGCTCGATGGCCTCCGACAGTCCGAGCTCGGCGAGCCAGGCGCCGTAGGTGCCCTCCGGGTCGTCCGACATCGTCGCGATCTCCACCTCCTGACCGTCCGCGCCCTTCCTCGGCCGGGGCGCGGCGAGGATGCGCGGGGTCGCGGTGAGGTAGAGCCGGAAGTCCGCCGGGATCCGGGTGTTGTCGTGGATCGCCGCCCACGGACGGCCCAGATCCCCCGCGGTTGAGTGGGCCTCGTCCACGATCGCGAGCGAGAAACCATCCATGCGCTGCCCGTACAGGCGCTCCCCGCCTGCCAGGGCAGCCTCCAGCGGTCCGCGGACCTTGCGCCGGCCCACGGGCGCGTCGATGTCCTCGCGGTCCACGAGGGAGGCGTACGTGGCGAACACGACCACGGGGCCGCGCCCGGCCCACAGGGCCAGCTGAACCGGGTTCGTCGTCGTCCGCACCCCGAGCGCGCCCAGCACCGGGTCGTTCTCCAGCGAGCACACCGCGACCATCGGCGCCCGGTGACCCACCGCCCGCCACGCCTGGGCGGTCTGCGCGAGCAGGTCCAGGGTCGGCACGGTCACGAGAATCCTTCCGCCCGCGAACGACTCCAGCGCGCACGCGGCGGCCGTGATCGTCTTGCCCGACCCGGTCGCGGACACCAGTGTGCCCCGCGCCCCCTCGGCGGGAACTGACGATCTTGCAAAGAATTGGACCCATTCTCGGATAGCTGTTTTCTGGGTCACCTGATGTTCCCGGAGACTGATCACAGCATCCGATCCTTTCCCTTTCCGAGAGAAATCAGTTTTGCCCACCACGAGCTCACGGACGCACCGGCCCCGCCAGAGCCAGAGCCAGAGGCGGCGGTGGGGATGGGGTACCTGTCGAGGCCGCCGCGTGCGGGCAGTGCCTCTTCGAAGTCGCAGGCGGCCACGGCTTTGAAGCCACCGCGCCACAGTGCTTCGAGTACGGCAGTGACGGCCTGCACCACTTCCTCGGCCGGCGCTCCCTCGGGGGCCTGGCATTCCAGCACGGTCGGCCACTCAAGGAAGTCGAAAGGATGGGCACGCCGACCTGTGACGTAGTCGTTGGGTCCCCCTGTCACGCATACCGGGCCGACGGTCATTGCAGCACCGGCGCCCTCCAGCGCGAGGGCATCCCGGAGCCGGCTCACCACCCGTGTGACGGCCACGGCGTTCACGTAGATCGAGGCATCACTGTAGGGGGAGTCCAGGGCGGCGGGTGAAGGCCCGTGATCACCTGGCATGTGTACTCCCCGGGGTGAGAGCGAGGAAGCGTTGGAGGCGCCGCGTGGCCGGCTTGTGCCCGTAGTGCTCGGCCATCTGTAGCGGAGTCTGCCCCCTGGCCGACGGCGGACGCGGGTCGGTCGGCTCCACATCAAGAAAGGGGTTCGCCCTCGACACATCGGAACCCACCGCGCCCTTTTCGCTCCATCGGCCTTACCGGTGAGGGCAACCGTTCCCCGCTACCGGATACCCCTGCTTTACACCAATGCTACATGCTGCATCATTTTATGATGCAGACGCGTGCACCCACTCGACAGGACCTCGCCCAAGCCCCCGCCCAGCCCTGATCGACAGCACGCATCGGGGGTACACGGTGCCGCATGGCACCGAAGACTGAACGTATCCAGTTCCTGCGGAACGCACGGCAACTGCGCCGCGTCCGCTCCTTCTACGGTGCAGCCGTCCCGCTCTGGACGGTATCCGCCCTCTGGACCGGCTGGCAGGCCCCGGGAAGCCGTCAGATGTGGGTGTCCGTCCTTCTCCTGGCCGTCTTCACCGCACTGCTCGCCACAGCGACCCTCGCCCAACGGCGCCTGCCCATTCCCGCCACCGGCCGGCCCGCACACCACGCGGCCCCGCACAAGCTGCCAGGCACCCACCGCCACGCCCACGCCTGAGAACCCATCACAGGAGTCCCCACAACGCCCTTCCCCATAGCCAGCCGCCCGCGAAGCGGGCTTCGGGCCCGGGAGCGAAGCGGACGAGCCGGGGTGGAGCGAAGCGGAACCCCTGACAGGCCGCCACGAAGTGGCGGCCTGTCAGGGCATCGCGAAGCGATGCCCATTCACTGCGTTCACGCAGCGAAGCGGAGAGAACGCCCCACGCGAAGCGTGGGCCGGGGAGCGAAGCGAGCCGCCCCACAGCCCCTGGAGCGAAGCGGAAGGGGCGCGCCAAGCGAAGCGCGGCGCTTCGCTTGCTCATCGCGCAGCGATGAGGTACCCGCTCCGCGGG
>NZ_JBMNDO010000153.1:0-16145 GCF_052542855.1 Streptomyces sp. SAS_281 | reverse complement strand
CCCCCCCCCCCCCCCCCCCCCCCCCCCCCGCCCCTCACCTCACTTGTAGACGACGACCTTGTCACCGGTGCGCACCTGCGCGAAGAGGGCCGCGATCTTCCCCTCGTCCCGGACGTTCACACATCCGTGCGAGGCTCCGTTGTAGCCCCGGGCCGCGAAGTCCGACGAGTAGTGCACCGCCTGGCCGCCGCTGAAGAACATCGCGTACGGCATGGCCGTGTGGTAGATCGAGGACACGTGGTGGCGCGACTTCCAGTACACGGAGAACGTGCCCTCACGGGTCGGCGTGTACTGCGAGCCGAACCGCACGTCCATGGACGAGACGACCGTGCCGTCGATGATCCAGGACAGCGTGCGGCTGTTCTTGCTGATGCAGAGCACCCGTCCCGTCAGACACCGCTTGTCCGGCTTGGCGGCCGGGCGGGTCGTCGGCGGGTTCAGCTCGGCGGCCGTCGGCTCGTGCGTCATGCTGAGCAGCTTCTGCCAGGTGACGGTGTCCGTCTTCCCGGTCCGCGGCAGACCGCGCTTGCCCTGGAAGGACTGCACGGCGGCCACGGTGACGGTCCCGTAGTAGCCCGTGGGTGTACGGCCGAAATGCCCGATCTGCCGCAACCGTGCCTGGAGTTCGCGCACCTGCCTGCCCTGCGACCCGCTCGCCATCAGGACCTTGCCCTGCGGATCGGCGGGCGGAGTGGTGCGGGTCCCGCTCGGCTCCGGCGACGCCTTGACCGGCTCCTTCGGCTTCGGTTCCGCGCTCGCCGACGGGCTCGCGGAGCCGCCGCCCGGCTTCGCGTCGTCGGTGGGGGAGCTGCTGCCCGCCGGTGCCGAGGGTGCCGCCGACGCACCGGCCGCGGGCTGTTCCCTGCACCCGGCGGTCACCCCGGCCATCGCCACCACGGCCACGACAGCGGCCCCTCGGAGCGCGTAACCGCGCCCGGTCCTGCCCGTGCGTATCATCCCAGCCCCCTGCATCCTCGGGCCCGGCGTCCCCGGCCCCTGAACCCGCGTATCCCATGGGACGGGTTCCCGCTCCGACCGGTTGCCGAATCCTGCACCGCCCATACCGTCGCGCGTCTGTGACGGAGAACGCACCCCTCCGCGCCCATACCCCCGGAATTCCCGCTTCCGGACTGTCGCGGGCGCATGCGAGACTCCGTTCCATGCTGGGTGTCACCGACCTTCCGACCTATCTCGCCGGCCTCGTGCTGATCGTTCTGCTGCCGGGGCCGAATTCGCTGTACGTGCTGTCCGTCGCCGCGCGGCGCGGGGTGCGGACCGGCTACGTGGCGGCGGCCGGGGTGTGGACCGGGGACACCGTGCTGATGACGCTGTCCGCGCTGGGCGCCTCGTCGTTGCTGCAGACGACGCCCGTGCTGTTCGCGATCGTCAAGTACGCGGGCGCGGGCTATCTGACCTGGATGGCGATCGGAATGCTGCGGGCCGCCCTGTCGATGTGGCGCGAGCGGCACCGGCGGGTCGCCGAGATCACCGGGGAGACGCCGGACGAGGCGCAGGCTCCCGGCAGCATGGAGCGGCCGTACCGGCGGGCGCTGGTGGTCAGCCTGTTCAACCCGAAGGCGATCCTCTTCCTGATCTCGTTCTTCGTGCAGTTCGTGGACCCCGGATACGCCTATCCGGCCCTGTCGTTCCTGGTCCTGGGCACCCTGCTCCAGATCGCCAGTTTCCTGTACCTGTCGGCGCTGATCTTCGGCGGCACCCGGCTGTCCGCCGCCTTCCGCCGGCGCCGCCGGCTCTCGGCCGGGGCCACCTCGGCGGCCGGGGTGCTGTTCCTCGGCTTCGCCGCGAAGCTGTCGCTCAGCAGCGTCTGACGGCGCCGCCGAACGCCCTCACTCCGCCCGCAGATACGCCGACGTCGACACGCGGCCCAGCAGCCGCAGCCGCGAACCACCGTCCGCCAGATGCTTGTCCAGGGCCTCCTGGACACCCGGCCACGCCGCGTCGCCGTAGTCGTCCAGCACCACGACACCGCCGGGGGCCACGATCTCCTCGACCCATTCCAGGTCGGCGGCCACCCCCGCCATGGAGTGGTCGCCGTCCACCACGATCACCCCGTACGACCGGTCGCCCGCCTCCGCCCGCACCTCGGGGGCGCTGGAGAAGCCCCGGACGATCCGGGGGTGGTGCGTCGTGCCGCCCCCGGTCAGCGCCAGGTTGGCCCGCACCACGTCCTCCCGTACGGGGGTGCCTGTGGGGTCGGCGCCCTGCGAGGTGCCCGGCTGGAGCTGGGAACCGGCCAGCGGGTCGACGATCGTCAGCTCCGGCTCGACCCCCGCCCGGTGCGTCATCCGGGTCAGCGCGGCGGCGAACAGCCCGTACAGCGTGCCGATCTCCAGGATGCGCCCGTTCGGCGGGGCCAGCAGCGGTACGGTCGCCAGCTTGCCGCACACATTGGACGTCGAGCCCGCGAGCCGGCCCACCCCCAGCGCCTCCAGCGCGACCACCGTGCGGTAGGCGGACACCACACCCCGCCGCGCCGCCGCCCCGTTCCCGGCCAGCGCGCCCACCTCGCGGACCAGCCGGTCGATCTCCTGGACCGAGGGCATCCGGTGCGCGCCGCGCCCGGTCCCGTCGAGCAGCAGCTCCAGGGCATGACGGCCGCGCAGCCCCTCCTCGTACTCCCGCCGCAGGGTCGCGAGTTCGCCCCGCAACGGCCCGGCGGCGCGCTCCACGCGCTGCTGGACGCGGCGGTCGACCAGGGTGGCGGCGGGGCGCAGGGCGCGCCGGGTCAGGCGGTTGTTCAGAAGGGAGACCATGGCTGGGAACGTACGCGCGAGCGCCGGACCGCCCCACCACGCGGAGATGAAGTCTCGGTGTCCTCGCGGGTTCACGGCGCCGTCCTGCGCCGCCGCCCGGTCACCCCCACCGCCACCAGCCCCAGCAGCGCCACGGCCCCCGCGAGGCTCCCCGCCTTCAGCCCCGGCGGCCGGTACGCGCAGTCGAGGACCGGCCGGTCGCCGCTCACCGGGGCCGCGACCAGCCCGAGGTACGAGCCGGCCGGGCGGCCCCCGCAGCTCCACCCGGCGATCCGGGGCGCGGCGAGCACCGCCAGACCCCGCGTGCCCGGGGGCAGTTCGGCGCGCACACCGCTCCCGGTGACCGTCACCCGCGTCGCCCCCGTCCGCTTCAGCCCGGCCACCGCGTCGGCCAGCCGGGCCCGGTCCAGGCAGCCCACGGCCTCGTGCGGGACGGTCCCCGGCCGGGCCACCCGCAACGACACGGCGAGCGCGCCGCCCCCGTCGCCGAGCCTCCGCAGCTCGGCCCGCCGTCCGGGCAGCTCGCCCCGGAAGTCGGCCTCCTCGGCCGCCCCCAGCCGGGCGCGGCCGAACAGGTCCGGCGCCCACATGTACACCTCGCTGCCCGCCGGGCAGGCCGCACGGAGGGTGTACGTGCCGGGCCGCACCGCGTAGTCGTACGCGCCCGCGTCCGGCGCGTCGGTTCCGTCCGCCGCGCGCAGCGAGGTCGCCGGCACCGTGTAGACGGAGGCGCCGAGCAGTCTCTCCTGGTTGCGGAACGGAGAACGCCCGTAGCGCACCGGCTCGTTGTCCGGCCGTACCGTCACCAGCGGCGGCACCTCCGCCCGCGTCACCGTGACCGGGCGGGCGTCCGGGCGGTTCCAGCCCTGGTGCGGGTCGCGTGGCATGTGCACCCGGGCACCGACGGAGAACACCGCGTCGGTCACCGGGCTGTCCAGGTCGTGGAGGGCCCGGCCGTTCGACGTCCAGCCGGCGCCCAGGGCGAGGAAGGTGCGGGTCAGCACGTCCGGGGTGTGGCTGCTGTAGTACGCCCCGCCCTGGCCGCCGACCAGCAGCGGATCGTTCGCCGTGCTCTGCTCCAGACCGGGATCGGTCCGGTAGCGCGGCCAGCCGTCCGCCTCGGCCACCGCCGCCGCCTGAAGGCGCTGCCGCTCGCCCCAGGGCGCGTAGTCGTCCAGCCGGCCCAGCCGCTGCCGGTCGGCGTACGCGGTCGTCGCGGCGGCCTGCCCGGCCTGCGCCCCGACGAGGAGGAGCGCCGCCAGCACGGCGTACCGGCCGCGACGGGCCAGCACCAGGGCGCCCGCCACCGCCACCAGACCCCCCGCGAACAGCGGGTACGTCCACGCGGTGACCAGGGCGCTGGACGCGGCCCCGGCGGCGATCAGCACGAGCACCCCGGCGCCGCCGAGGAGCGCCCGCCGGTCCGGCCAGGCGGAGGCGACCGACAGCCAGGCGGCGATCACCAGGAGCCCGGACAGCACGAACGTCTGGCGGTACGGGCTGCCGTTGGGCGTCGCGAAGGCGTGCCACAGCAGATGCGTCGGCTCCCACTGCAACGACAGCGCGACCCCCGCCACGAGCCCCGCCCACACCAGGCGTTCGGCGCGCGGGACGGCCCGGTGGAAGGCCAGGGCGCCCGCCAGGAGCAGGGCGCCGGTGCCCAGGAACACCGCCGGCGTGAAGAAGCTGTACGTCGCCGGCAGCAGCCGGGCCGCGACGTCGGGCCAGGCGGCCGGGGCGAACGTGCGCGTCCAGCCCGGGTAGGCGTGCCGCGTCCCGAGATACACCGGCACCAGGACGGGCGCGGCGAGCCCTACGCCGAGCAGGACCGTCCGCACCGCCCGCACCAGCCCCCGTACCCGCTCCCGGCGCGTCCCGTCCTCCAGCACCAGACGCACCACCAGCACCAGCGCCGCACCGAGCGTCGCCATGTACGCGGTGTAGAAGTTCGACACCCAGGCCAGTGTCACCAGCAGGGTGCCCAGCACCGGCCGCCGGCCCGTGCGGGCCCACTCGGCGGCCAGGCACAGCAGCGGGAACGCGATCAGCCCGTCCAGCCACATCGGGTTGTACACGGCCTCGATCACCGACCACCCGCACAGCGCGTACGAGGCCCCGAGCACGGCTGCCGCCCACTCCTTGCCCCGTCCCCGCCGCAACGCCGTCAGCAGCCAGGTCATCGCGGCCGCCGCCGCCCCGGTCTTCACCAGCGTGACCGCGTACACGGCCAGGTCGACGCGGTCCCGGGGAAAGACCCCGACGAGCAGGGCGAACGGGCTGCTCAGATACGTACCGAAGTCGGGCAGGAAGCCCGTCCCGAAGCCGGACTGCCAGTTCAGGAACAGCCCGCCGTCGGCGCGGCCGTGCAGCAGGTCCTGGAGGCGCGCGTGGAACGGGACGAACTGATTGCCCAGGTCGTTGACGCTGCGGGTGTGCGGACCGAAGGGGTAGCCGCGGGCCACCGCGTCCCCGGCGCAGACGGTGAGGGCGGCGAGCACGGCGGCCAGGGCGGCGCCCCGGCTGCGCGGGGACCGGATTATCGGGAGTTTCCTCATGGCTCAGCGGGCCGCTGCCCGCTTCAGCGTCCGGGCCCGGCGCGCGATGCGGCGGACCGTCGCGTTGCGCGGGATGAACGTGAGCTGCGCGGGGATGGCCCCGGGCAGCCCGAGCGCGGTCAGCCGTCGCCGCTTGAAGTACCGCCGCACGCTGTCCCGGTGGCCGTTCAGGTAGCGCTCGGCGGCGGGGCGCAGGGGGGCCTGGAGCTGCGGCTGCATCGCGTAGCCGACCGCGCCGACCAGCCCGGCGGCCCCGCTCGCGATCGTCTCGGGCGAGGGCATCGACCAGCCGGCCACCGCTGCCGGGTCGTCCAGGTCGGGGAGCAACGCGTCCACGATGGTCACGGGGATGCGATTGCTGTTCTGGTACGGGCTGAGCTGTTGCAGCAGCGGGCCCGTGCCCAGCCGGGCGACCGGCAGCCCGTAGAACGAGGCGGCGGTCAGCAGGGCGGTGGAGAAGCAGCCGACGACGAGGGCGGGGCGCATCGACTCGAACAGCGTCTCCGCCAGGACCGGGCTGTCCGCGACGGTGAGGGTGGCGCCGAGCCGTACCGCCTCCTCCTCCAGGGCTCGCGTCCAGTGGGCGGGCGCGCTGGGATGCGGCTTGAAGACGATACGGGTATGGCCGAGGGCGACCGCTCCGCGCACCATCCCGGCGTGCATCTCCTCCTCCTGGCGGGGCGTCAGGATGCCCAGCGTGGAGAGGTACTGGCCGAGCAGGAGGGCAGGGGGCGGCCCTTCGCCGGGGACGACGGGGGGCGCGAGCGGATCGGCCAGTTCGCCCAGGACTTTGAGGAACGCGTCCGTCGGGACGACCTCCGGCTCCACGCCGAACTCCGTGAGCAGCAGGGGCTTCAGGCCCGGCACCAGGTCCAGGTGGAGCAGTCGGCGGATGCGGGTGCCGATCAGCTGGTCGAGCCGGCTGCGGGTCGGCCCGTAGCTCATCAGCCCGTCCGCGTACACATGCAGCGGGCTGTCGCCGAAGACCGTTGCCAGCGCCTGCGCGGGGTTGGCCTGGATGGACTCGCAGGCCAGCTCGACCGGTCCGTCGCCGAGGTCCCAGGCCGCGCGCACCGCCCGCTCCCACAACGGGGCGTCCTGCTCCCGGGGCGCCCAGCCGCCCGGGTGGAACGGGCTGATGAAGTCGTTCCAGGAGCGCACCGCGTCGAACTCCGCGGCCAGGGCCTCGAATCCGGGACGCCGATGAAGCGGGGTGCCGAGCTCCGGGGCGGGCGAGGTATCGCTCACGACGAGGACGCGCCGGTGCTCGGAGCGCGGTCCGAACATGCCGGAGCGCAGGGCCGCTACGAGCGTGGCGGCGGCGTACTGCGTGCACGCCGAGAAGATCTGAGTGGTGGCGGGCATCAGGCCGCGACCTCCCGCGACACCGAGCGGCGGCGCACCCGGCGCAGCCGGTCCGCACGGCGCTCACCCAGCGAATTCAGCGTTTCCGCGAGAATGTCCTGGGGCATGCGCCGCAGCGAAGCCGCACTCATCGAGCGCAATTTCCTGGCCACTGCTGGTTCGAACCTTTCGATGGATTCCAAATGGTGCGCCATGACCGCGCAGTACGTACGCACGGCCTTGGGCATCAGCCGGTCCGCCTCCGGATCCAGGGCCGTTTCCTCCAGCACCTGGTCGAACGCGCGGATGAAGTCCAGCTGGCGCACATCGCCGATCTGGGTCAGCGAGGAGGCGACCCCGCGCCGGTAGAAGATCCCGGGCAGCCCGACCGCCGCGAAGGACTCCGCCTCCCGGTGCAGCCGCCAGATCCACGGCCGGTCCTCCGCCGTGCGCAGCCCGTCCCGGAACCGCAGCAGCCCCGAATCCGCGAGCCGGCGGTGATAGGCCCCGGCCCAGGCGTACGCGTAGTCCACCGGCGTCGACCGGTCGGCCGGCAGGATCACCTCGCGCGGGCTGACCACGGTGTTCCGCAGCCCGAACGGGACGCGGTGCACCGTGCGCACCCGGTCGGTGAACTGCACATGGTCCGTACGGACGAAATCGCAGCCCAGGGCCGTGATCGCGGCCAGCAGCCGCTCGTAGTGCCCGGGCGCCGCCCAGTCGTCGCCGTCCAGGAACGTGAGGTATTCGCCGCGCGCCGCGTCGATCCCCGTGTTGCGCGCGGTGGCCAGGCCCCCGTTCCGCTCGTGCGGGACCAGGACGGCACCCGGGAGCTCGCGCTCGGCGCGCCGGAGGATGTCCAGCGTCCCGTCGGACGAGCAGTCGTCCACGAGGATGAATTCGACACCGTCGCGGGCATTGGCCCGCAGACTTCTCAGGGTGTCGGGGGCGTAGGCCCGAACGTTGTAGAACGGCACGATGACGGAGAGCTTGACCACGCGGACCACGCTAGGCGCCGGTCCGGCATTTGCCCTGGCGCCGACGGGTACACCAGGTGAACGAAGAATGTCGGGACAATGAACCGGCCCGGTTCCCCGCTCCGGAACGCCCTTTCCATCAGCTGATTCTCCGGGTGTCGGCGGGCTGTTAACCCGCTGTTGCCGTCACGTTGGGCCGCGAATCCGAATGCCTTCCTAAATTCGGAGACGTGCCACGACGTACCGAAAAGACGACCGCCCTCAGGGCAGCCGTGATCGCCGACTCCGACACCCGGTGGAAGTGGGGCGCGCTCACCGCGCGCCGCCTCACCGCCCCCGTGTCCGGGGCGCCCGCCCAGCGGGCGGAGATCAGCGGGCTGCTGCTGCGCGGCCGGGCGACCCCGACCCCCCGCCAGCTCGCCGAGGTCGGCGACGTGGGGATCCCCGCCGACCGGGTGCGCGAGGTCACCGCCGTCGAATTCCTGCACGCCGTACGGGACGAGGGGTACGACGTCGTCGTCCTCGCCCTCGTCGGCGGCGCGGTGCAGGCCATGCTGCACGGCATCGCCGCACTCCGGCTGCCCACCAGGCCCGTCCTCGTCACCGGCTACGTCGGCGTCGTCTACGAGAAGCTCACCGACGGGCTCCTGCTGCGCCACGGCGCCGACGTCGTCCTCGCCAACTCCCGTCACGACGCGCAGCGTTTCCGTACGGTGTACGAGGGAGTGGGCGCGGACGCCTCGGCCGTCACCGAGGCCGCCCTCCCGTTCCTCGGCGGCGACCCGTACCGCCCCGAACCGGGCCGCGACACCCTGGTGTTCGCCGCCCAGCCCTCCGTACCGGAGAACCGCGCCGACCGGACGTACCTGCTGCGGCGCCTCGTCGAGCACGCCCGGCTGCACCCCGGCCGCGAGGTCCTGCTCAAGCTGCGCTCCAAGCCCGGCGAGCACACCACGCACATCGAGGAGCACCCGTACCAGCGGCTCGCCGAGCGGCTGCCCGGTGGCCTCCCGCCCAACTTCCGCCTGGTGTACGGGCACATGGGCGAGGTCCTGGACCGCACCGACCTCCTCGTCACCGTCTCCTCCACGGCCGCCCTGGAGTCCCTGCACCGCCGCATCCCCACCGCCGTCCTCACCGACCTCGGAGTGCGCGAAGCCCTCGGCAACCACCACTTCACCGGGTCCGGACTGCTCACCTCCTTCGACCACCTGGACGGCGGCGGGCACCCGGAACCCGACCCGGACTGGCTGGCCGGCCAGGGCGTCGCCGCCGACGGCAGCTACCCCACCGCGTACGACACCGCCCGGGCCCGGGTCACCGCACTGCTGGCCCGGGGCCGGCTGCCGGACCCGGCGCCCTACTACACGCCCGCCACCGCCCCCGGCTACCTCCCCGGCATCCTCGCCCGCCACCACCTGGCCCCCGACGGCCGCCCGCTGCCCGGCGCCGCCGCGCCCCGCGAGGCCGGCCGGGTCAGGACGGCGGTGCGCGAGGCGGTCCGGGACGCGGCCCGGGGCGCGTACCGGCACGGCGTCCAGCGCGTCGCCCCGGTCGTCCGGCGGATGGGGGAGCTGTGACCACCGACAAGCCACCTACTGGAGCACCGATGAACCGACCCACCGTGCTCGCCGTCATCCCCGCGCGCGGCGGCTCCAAGGGCGTCCCCGCCAAGAACCTCGCCCGGGTCGGCGGCGTCCCGCTCGTCGCCCGCGCCGTCAACGCCTGCCTGGCCTCCGGCGAGGTCACCGACGTCGTGGTGACGACCGACGCGCCCGCCGTCGCCGAGGCCGCCCGCGCGGCGGCCGAAGCCCTCGGCGAGAGCGGCCGGCTGCACTGCGTACAGCGTCCCGAGGAGATCGCGGGCGACACCGCCACCAGCGAGGCCGCCGTGCTGCACGCCCTCGACGCCTACGAGGCGCTGCGGGGACGCGCCGTCGACGTCGTCCTGCTCGTCCAGTGCACGAGCCCCTTCGTCACCCGCGAGGACATCGACGGGGTCGCCGCCGCCGTCGCCCGCGAGGGCGCCGACACCGCCGTGACCGTCGCCCCCTTCCACGGCTTCCTGTGGCGCGACGGCACCGCGGTCGAGGAGCACAACTACGGCGTCAACCACGACAAGCGGGTCCGCCCGCGCCGCCAGGACCGCCCCGAGGACCTCCTGGAGACGGGCGCCGCCTACGCCATGGACGCCGCCGGCTTCCGCACCCACCGCCACCGCTTCTTCGGCCACACCGCGCTGGTCCGCACCGACCCCGCACGCGTCCTGGAGATCGACGACCCGCACGACCTGGCCCGCGCCCGCGCGCTCGCCCCGCTCCTGGACCCGGCCCCGCTGCCGACCCTGGACGACATCGACGCCGTGGTCCTCGACTTCGACGGCACCCAGACCGACGACCGGGTCCTCGTGGACTCCGACGGCCGGGAGACCGTCGCCGTGCACCGGGGCGACGGGCTCGGCATCGCCGCCCTCCGCAAGGCGGGCGTACCGCTGCTGATCCTGTCCACCGAGCAGAACCCCGTCGTCGCCGCCCGCGCCCACAAGCTGCGCGTGCCCGTCCTGCACGGCGTCGACCGCAAGGACCTCGCGCTCAAGCAGTGGTGCGACGAGCAGTCCCTCGCACCCGAACGCGTCATGTACGTCGGCAACGACGTCAACGACCTCCCCTGCTTCGCGCTCGCCGGCTGGCCCGTGGCCGTCGCGAGCGCCCACGACTCGGTGCGCGCAGCGGCGCGCGCCGTGACGACCACCCCGGGCGGCTCCGGCGCCATCCGCGAGATCGCGGCCTGGCTCCTGGGCCCCACCCTCACCGCAGCCCCCACCGAGTAAGGAACACCCTCATGAGCACCTCCCGCCTGCGCACCCTCGGCAACCGCACCGCCGGACCCGGCAGCCCCGTCTACATCACCGGCGAGATCGGCATCAACCACAACGGCGACCTCGACAACGCCCTCGCGCTGATCGACGTGGCCGCCGAGGCCGGCTGCGACGCCGTCAAGTTCCAGAAGCGCACCCCGGAGATCTGCACCCCGCGTGACCAGTGGGACATCGAGCGCGACACCCCCTGGGGCCGCATGACGTACATCGACTACCGCCACCGCGTCGAGTTCGGCGAGGACGAGTACCGGGCCATCTCCGAGCACTGCGCCGAGCGCGGCATCGACTGGTTCGCCTCCCCGTGGGACACCGAGGCCGTCGCCTTCCTGGAGAAGTTCGACGTCCCCGCCCACAAGGTGGCCTCCGCCTCGCTCACCGACGACGAGCTGCTGCGCACCCTGCGCGCCACCGGCCGCACGGTGATCCTCTCCACCGGCATGTCGACCCCGCGCCAGATCCGGCACGCCGTCGAGGTGCTGGGCTCCGACAACATCCTGCTCTGCCACGCCACCTCCACGTACCCGGCGAAGGCCGAGGAGCTGAACCTGCGGGTCATCCACACCCTCCAGCAGGAGTACCCGAACGTCCCGATCGGCTACAGCGGCCACGAGACGGGCCTCCAGACCACCCTCGCCGCCGTAGCCCTCGGCGCCGCGTTCGTGGAGCGCCACATCACCCTGGACCGCGCCATGTGGGGCTCCGACCAGGCCGCGTCCGTCGAGCCGCAGGGCCTGTCCCGCCTGGTCCGCGACATCCGCACCATCGAGGCGAGTCTCGGCGACGGCGTCAAGAAGGTGTACGAGTCCGAGCTCGGCCCGATGAAGAAGCTCCGCCGGGTCCCGGGCGTCGTGGCGGAGAGCGGCGCGGCGGCCACGGCCGCCGAGCCGGTCGCGGTCTGACGGGCCGGCCGGTGAACCTCGCCTTCGTCGAGAGCCCGGTCCAGCTCCTGAACGTCCTGGAGTGGGCCGTTACCGAGGGAGGCGGCGAGCGCGTCCTCACGGACGTCACCGTCGTCGTCCTCCCCCCGGTCGACCCGATGTCGCGCGGCCAGCTGCGCCGGATGGCGGAGCTGGCCCGCGACGAGGGCATCACCGTGCGCTGGCAGGAGGCGCGCGGCGACTCGGGCACCCCGCTGAAGTCGCTGCGCGCCCTCACCCGGCTCGTCCGCAACGCCGACCACATCGTCATCGGCGACCCCTTCTCGCGCTACGTGCAGCTGCTGCTCTCGCTCGTACGCCCCCGCCGCCTCACCGTGGTCGACGACGGCACCGCCACCATGGAATTCGTCGCCCAGCTCACCCGGGGCGAGCGCCTGGTGCGCTGGCACCGGCGCGGCGGCCTCAGCCCGCGCGAGCTGGCCCTCGCCCCGGTGACGTCCACCGCGCGGCGCAGGTTCACGCCGTCGGCGGCGCGCGAGGTCGAGCTGTTCACCGCCATGCCCGTGATCCCGCCGCCGGGCGTCACCCTCATCCCGAACACCTTCTCCTGGACCCGGTCCCGCTTCGGTCCGCCGTCGCTCACCAAGGGCGCGGACCTGGTCGGCACCTCGCTGGTCGAGACGGGCGTGGTGGACCGGGCCCGCTATCTGGAGGCGGTCGCCGCCCTCGCCCGTACGCACGGCGCCACCCGCTATTTCGCGCACCGCCGTGAGTCCACCGAGAAGCTGCACGCCCTGGAGGCGGTCACCGGCCTGGAGATCGTCCGCCCCGACCTCCCCCTGGAGCTCATCGCCCGCCGCGGCCCCATCGGCCGTACGGTGCTGAGCTTCCCGTCCACCGTGGTGCACACGCTGCCCCTCGCGCTGGCCGGCACCGAGGTGAAGGTCGCGGTCTGCGACATCGCCCCCGAATGGCTCCACGAAACGGCGTCCCCGCGCGCCCAGGGCTTCCTGAGCGGCGTCACGGAGACGGCCCGCGACGTCCACCGGCTGGCGTCCTGGAGTGTGACGGCGGTGGCGCGGGAGGCGTGAGGGTGCGGGGCGACGGCCCTGACGAGGACGGGCGGCTCCGTGTCCGGCAGGTGCTCGACCTCCCCGGTGGGCTCCGGGGGGCCGCCGAGCCACCGCAGGACGACGCGGGTGCCGGGCAGCACCCTCATCAGCGCCTCCCGAAGGCGCCGGCCACGCCGTCCGGCAGCCCGTCGAAGTCGTCGCGGGCGGGGCGGCCGGACCCTGATGCGGTTCCACCTCCGACCCTGGGTACCGCAGGGTCCGGCTCAGGGGCGCTTCAGGGGTGTACCCGATAGCCGTCGGCCCTGCCCGGAATCGATCATCGACGTATGCAGACACGGGAATTGACACGGCTTCAGCACGGCTCCCCCACCACGACCGCTCTCCTCGCGGGCCCGGCCCTGATGGCCGGATACGGCGTGGTGCGGCTCATCGGGCGGGCAGTCGGTGACTACGGGCCAGGGGTGTGGTGGTCGGCGGCGCACCTGCTGTTCCTGGCCGGAGTGCTCGCTTTCGTTCCGGTGTTCCTGGGTCTGCGGCTGCCGGCCGGGGAGCGCGGCGGCAGACGGGCCGGTGTGCGGGTGGCCGCCGGGATCGGGCTGCTGGGGTCGGCGGCGGTGGCGGCGCAGGCCGTGATCGACCTGGTGGTCGGGTTCCTCGCGGCGGACGAGCAGGCGATGAGCGACCTGTTCGAGAAGGTGCAGGGCGTGCCCGGCGTGATGCCGGTCGTCTACACGGTGGTGCCGCTGCTGTTCTGGCTCGGGCTGCTGGCGCTTCTCACGCTGCTCGCGCTCTTCCGCCGGGACGGGGTCCCGGCCCGGTCCCCGCTGCTGGTGCTCGCCGGGACCGTCATGATGGCCGCGAGCCTGGACCTGCTGGCGGTGGGGGCCCTCTGCGTCGGACTGGCGCTGTTCCCGATACGCGGGGCCCTGCGGGACTGAGGGGTTCCAGCCGGTCGCTACGCGGGGTACCCGGTGACGGGACCCCGCGGCCGAGGTGCCGGGGAGCGCGGCAGTTTACCCATCCCGCAGGCGTCCCACACGTTGAGACGCGGCCAAACATTCGCCTGTGTGGCTGAAGTTTTCTTGTTTCATGGTCAGTTGAGGAGGGAACAGGCTTACCCTTCAGAAGGTGAGCCAGTTGATCTGCCCCGAGTCCGAAGCCGGCCCCTCCCGGGACGAGAGCCTGCCCGGCGCACTGCCCGACGCCCTGCGCGCCGAGCTGATCGCCTTCCGCAGAGACCTCCACATGCACCCCGAGCTGGGCAACCAGGAGTTCCGCACCACCGCAGCGATCAAGGCCCGGCTGGAGAAGGCCGGGCTCGCGCCGAAGGTGCTCGCCTCCGGGACCGGGCTCATGTGCGACGTCGGGACGCGCGGGGAGGACACGCGGCCGATGCTCGCGCTCCGGGCCGACATCGACGCGCTGCCCATCCCGGACACCAAGAGCGGCGTGCCGTACCGCTCCACCGTGCCCGACCGCGCGCACGCCTGCGGGCACGACGTCCACACCACCACCGTGCTCGGCGCCGGCCTCGTGCTCGCCGAGCTGGACCGGCAGGGGCTGCTGCCCAACCCGGTGCGGCTGATCTTCCAGCCCGCCGAGGAGGTGCTGCCCGGCGGGGCGCCCGACGCGATCGGGTCCGGGGTCCTGGACGGCGTCGGCCGGATCATCGGCGTCCACTGCGACCCGAAGGTGGACGCCGGACGGATCGGGCTCCGGGTCGGCGCGATCACCTCCGCCTGCGACCGCCTCGAACTGTCCCTGGACGGACCCGGCGGCCACACCGCCCGCCCCCACCTGACCACGGACCTGGTCACCGCCGCGGCCAAGGTCGCCACCGAGGTGCCCGCCCTGCTGGCCCGCCGGGTCGACGCGCGGTCCGGGCTCGCCCTGACATGGGGGCGGCTGGAGACCGGCCACGCCTGCAACGTCATCCCGCAGCACGCGGAGCTCTCCGGCACGGTCCGCTGCCTGGACCTCAAGGCGTGGCGCGAGGCTCCGGACCTGGTGCACGCCGCGATCGACGAGGTCGCCGGGATGCACCGCGCCAAGACGGTGATCAACTACGTCCGGGGCGTACCGCCCGTCGTCAACGAGGCCGCCGCGACCGACCTCCTGGCCGGCGCGATGTCCGCGCGCCGGGGGCCGTGCGCCATCGAGGACACCGAGCAGAGCCTCGGCGGCGAGGACTTCTCCTGGTACCTGGAGCACGTTCCGGGGGCCATGGCGCGCCTCGGGGTCCGCACCCCCGGTGACACCCGCGGTCTCGACCTCCACCGCGGCAACTTCGACGTCGACGAGGAAGCGATCACGGTCGGCGTGGAGCTCTTCACCGCCTCCGCGTTGCTCCACGTCAACCATCCGTAACCGGACAGGTCGCCGCGGGTTCGCGACGATCCGATAACGGCTTCCGTACAGGGCTTTATCTGACATCTACGCGCGTTACGATCGCGGCGAAACCAGCGCCGGAAGAGGCGCTTCGGTCAGGTTTGAAGGAGCCTTCCCTTGCGCCGCGTATCCAAGATCAGCGCCGCGATCGCCGTCACCGCGGCCCTCGCTCTCACCGCCACCGCGTGCGGCGAGTCGTCCGACGAGAGCAGCGGCTCGGGCGACGGCAAGATGAAGATCGGCATGGCCTACGACGTCGGCGGCCGTGGCGACAACTCGTTCAACGACTCCGCCGCGCGCGGCCTGGACAAGGCCAAGGCCGAGTTCGACGCCGAGACGAAGGAGCTCACCGCCAAGACCGGTGAAAGCTCGGCCGACCGCGACCAGCGCCTCCAGTCGCTCGCCGAGGGCGGCTACAACCCGGTCATCGCGATCGGCTTCGCGTACAAGGACGCGGTCGACAAGATCGCGCCCAAGTACCCGAAGATCACCTTCGGCCTGGTCGACTCGGTCTCCGACGTGAAGAACGTCAACAACATCGTCTTCACCGAGGAGCAGGGCTCCTACCTCGCCGGTGTCGCCGCGGCGCTGAAGTCCAAGGACGACAAGGTCGGCTTCATCGGTGGCGTGGACCTCCCGCTGATCAAGAAGTTCGCGGCCGGCTTCCGCCAGGGCGTCATGGACACCAAGCCGAAGGCCACGGTGCAGATCCAGTACCTGTCCACCGGCTCGGACCTGTCCGGCTTCGGCAGCCCCGACAAGGGCAAGGCCGCCGCCAAGGGCATGCTCGACAAGGGCATCGACGTCATCTTCGCCGCCGCGGGCGGCTCGGGCGCCGGCTCGATCGAGGCCGTCGCCGGCAAGAAGGGCGCCTGGTCCATCGGCGTCGACTCCGACCAGGCCAAGGACCCGGCCCTGGCGAAGTACGCGGACACGATCCTGACCTCGGTCGTCAAGAACGTCGACGCCGGCGTCTTCGACCTGGTCAAGTCCGTCAAGGACGGCAAGCCGATCACCGGCACCCAGACGTACTCGCTGGCCAAGGGCGGCGTCAGCCTGACCCCCACGGGTGACCACCTCAAGGACATCCAGACCCAGCTCGACGAGGCGAAGAAGAAGATCGTCGACGGCACCATCACGGTCAAGACCACGACCTGATCCACCGTCGATCGGGGCCCAGGCGGACGGCCTCATGCAGGTGAGGGTCACTTGTCTCGTGTTTGAGGATGTAGCTTGTGGCCCCGAGGTTACGCAGGCGCTCGTACTGGCTCCGGCGCA
>NZ_JBMNDO010000152.1:0-16283 GCF_052542855.1 Streptomyces sp. SAS_281 | reverse complement strand
CCCGCGACGATTCGTCGCGGGCCACCCGCACGTCAGTCGCATGCCTGCTGTCCAAATCAAACGCAGGCAGGGGCATGGGAAACGCGATGCGGGGCACCCGGAGAAATTGGTCGGGGATTCCATCAAGAACCATGACCTCCAGCGATGGGATCCCCGTCCTCCTCTCTATCCGCGACGAGGACGTAGTACTTCTCTCTCCGCTTCTCCCGCGGACACTTCCCCCCGGTCGGACACCTCCGCGGATAGAAGGGGCTTTGAACCCACCCCGCCAGGAAACGCCGCTAGCCGTGCCGGTGCTCACGGCGCCTGCCGCACGACGGCCGAGAGCGAAGGCAGCGTCCAGTGCAGGACCGTTGGCTCCGCGCCGGAGGTGACGTGCTGAGCCCCAGCGGGGTCGTGGAGGTCGACTCGGTACTGCTCGGGCCTTCCGGCCTGCTCCCAGCGTGCGTGCACGTCTTCGAGCTCGGCCCAGAGGTCACGCGGTCCATGGACGCGGACGGTGCCGTCGGCCGGGCCGGCCACGGCCCATGAGGCGTCCTCGGGGGCGACGACCGTCATCGTCTCGGCTTGGAAATCCCGCACTGTGCCGGGCACCAGGTATGCGGCGGCGAGCCAGAATCCGTAGGAGTCGTCCGGTGGCGGCACGAGCCGGGTCCGCCGCGCCCGGCCCGGATCAGCCTTGATGCGAGCGCGGTGCTCCAGGGCGCTGAGCCACCGATAGCCGTGCAAGGGCCGGTACCCCCGCGGCCGGCCCCGCAGGACCGCCTCGACGGCGCCTTGGGGGGCGCGGGTGACGAGGAGATGTCCGGGCCAGCTGGGGGTGCGGGTCACGAGTGTCGTGAGCAGCCGGCCGCCCGGCGCGAGTTGATCCACCCACGGCAGCGGAACGCACGGGACACCGATCCCGGAATGGATCCGCTCGTACGGTGCCTGCGGCTCGTGTCCTTCGAGCGCGTCGCCTGCGACAACGGTCGCACCGACCCCGAGGCGGTCCAGGTTTCGCTGGGTGAAGGCGGCCATGTGTCCGTCGCATTCCACGCCGGTGGCGAGTTCGGGACCGGTGATGGCGGCGGCGAGCGCCAGGGAGACGCCGGGGCCCGGTCCGAGCTCCAGATACCGCTGACCGGGGCCGAGTCCCAGGGCCTGGAGGGCTTCGATGGTGGCGGGGGTGTAGGTGGACATGGACGTCATGTGGCCGCCGGTGACCGGCCCGCGGACAAGCTCGTTCAGGGGTTCTGTTCTCCGTCACGCTGGAGCAGGATCGACTCGTCGCTGTGGATCAGGTCGAGCCACTCCTGACGGTCGCCCGGGTGGGAGCCGTGAAGGAGGCGCCAGTCGATGGGGTCCGCGCCCGGGCCGCTGACCCGGAGGTACGCGTGCGGAGCAGGACTTCGCGCGGCAGACGCAGCAGTGCTTCGTGCAGCAGCGAGTCGGTCAGGACGCCGCTCGCTGTGAGCCGGTCGACCATGCGGGCACGCAGATGGTTCGTCGCTTCATGGAGGTCAGGGGTCATGGGGCGAAGTCCTTCCAGGGAGTGGTGCAGGGGCGTTCCGGTCGGGCAATGAGCCGACGGAGACCGCTAGCAGTGCGGCCGGCACGAGCGCGGACCCTTGGCAGGTTGGGTGTCGGGCTGCTGGTGACAGGGCTCCGCCGCCCCAGCGGATGGCGATCACCACAGGGAGGCACCGAGTCAAGGCAACCGACGTCACGTACCTCGTTCCCGTCGCGGTGCGCGACGGAACGCCTCAGCGAGATCCCCGGCGCCCAGGGGCGGGCCTCGAAGCTGTTGGTGGAGCCGGTCTGGCGTTCGGGGTGAGCGCTATGGTGCTTGGCTGTGGACGCCACTGATCTTGATTACCGGGCCTTGAGGGGGCCTCCCGTCTCATCGGCGCCGCCCGCGAGGCCGCCGTCGAGCAGGGCGTGCCCCTGGCGATCGCGGTGACCGACGCCGCCGGTCACTTGCGTGCCTTCGAGGCCATGGACGGCGCGCCATTCCTTGGCCACACCGTTGCGGTCGACAAGGCCTGGACCGCCGCGGCCTACCGCCTGCCGACCCATGTCTGGGCGCAGGTCATCCAGGACCCGGCACACGCCCAGCTCGCGCACATCCCGCGGCTGATCGCCGTCGGCGGCGGCTACCCGATCGTCGAGGACGGTGTTGTCATCGGCGGGTTCGGCCTCTCGGGCGGCTCGGCCGACCAGGACAGCGCCGTCGCCGAGGCCGCGTTGACGTAACGCGGCTTCACCGCCGCCTGAGCTCGGGCTCAGGGCTAGGTGTTATGTCGCGGGAGGTCGTGGACGGGTGATGCAGGTCTCGGCTGTGGGTTCTTGAACGGGTGAGGGCCTTCCGGGTTCGGTGTGGATTGCGACGTCTGCACCGACCGGAAAGGCCCTCGTGGTCCACCGTGATGCACCCCTGACCGAGACCGGCCGCCTGCGCCTGGCCCGCTGGACCATGCGCGCGAAGACCGCCCTGAACGCCTTCGACATCACCTTCGACGGCCGACTCTTCGCAGCCCGCCCGACACCCTCAGCCACGCCGGTTGAACCGTTCTTCTGACAGACCCCTGCCCGGCACTGGTTCGCCGGAACGTGTGAGAGCTGTGCGGGCCCGGTCGCTGTTCTTGGGGCTGTGCGGAGATGATCAGGCCAGAGTGAGGAAGAGTTTCTCCAGCTCTGCCTCGTTCATGGCGGGTGAGCCGCCGTCCTCTGCGGCGGTGACGCATTCGCGCATGCGGCCGGCGATGATTTTGAAGCCGGCGCGGTCCAGTGCGCGGCTGACCGCAGCGAGTTGGGTCACCACGTCCCGGCAGTCGCGGCCGTCCTCGACCATGGTGATCACTCCCGCCAGCTGCCCCTGTGCGCGGCGCAGGCGATTGAGTACCGCCCGAGCGGAGGCTTCGCCCTCGTCGGTGGCGGCCCCGGTGGCTTCCGGGGCCGGGTTCGGCTGGGTGGAGTTCATCCGTTGAGCTCCTTGTCGAGTTGGGCGAGCATGCTGTCCAGTCTGCGGGTTGCCTCGTTCGCGACCGGGGCCATGGTGTCCAGGCCGGTCAGAGTGACCATGGTGGTCGGATCCAGCACCTGCACCACTGTCTGCGCTTCCTCGGTCCGGATGACCACGTTGCACGGCAGCAGGAGCCCGATGCTCCGGTCGGTGTCGAGGGCCCGCTCCGCCAGCTGCGGATTGCAGGCGCCCAGGATGACGTAGTCCTCCATCTCCAGGCCGAGCTTGGCCTGGAGGGTCGCGGTCATGTCGATCTCGGTGAGCACTCCGAAACCGTGTGCGGCAAGGGAGTGCTTGGCGGCGGCCACGGTGCGGCTGAAGTCCGCGCGGACGCGGATGGCCCTGTCGTATCCCATGATCTTCCTTCCCGGTCCGGGGTGAATCGGATGATTACGGTCCCACTATACCCCTGGGGGTACTCTGTTATGGTGAATTTAATACCCAGGGGGGTATTCGACAGAAAGTGAGCCGTACATGTTCTTCGTCGACACCATCGAGATCGAAGGTCTGGGAAACCGGCACTACCTGGCCGGAGGCGCCCACAACGCAGTGGCGGTCGACCCGCCGCGCGACATCGACGAGGTGATCGCAGCAGCCGCACGCCGCGGAGTGCGCATCACACACGTGTTGGAGACGCACATCCACAACGACTACGTGACGGGCGGCCTCGAACTGGCCCGGGTGACCGGCGCCGCCTACCTCGTGCCGGCCGCCGCACAGGTCTCCTTCGCCCGCACCCCGGTCAGCGACGGCGACATGATCGAGATAGACCAGGAACTGTCCGTACGGGCCCTGGCCACCCCCGGTCACACGCCGCACCACACCGCCTACGTCCTGGAGGAGGGCGGGACCCCGGTCGCCGCGTTCACCGGCGGTTCCCTGCTCATCGGCACCGTGGGCCGCCCCGACCTGGTCGAACCGCGTCTCACCGAACACCTCGCCAGGGCCCAGCACGCCTCAGCGCACCGGCTCGCGACCGAGCTACCCGATAGCACCTCCGTCCTGCCCACCCACGGGTTCGGCAGCTTCTGTTCCTCCGGGCAGGCCGAGGGCGACGCGAGCACCATCGGCCGGGAGAAGACGGTGAACTCCGCGCTGGCCCAGGACGTCGACTCCTTCGTCGCCGACCTGCTCGCCGGCCTGGAAGACGTTCCCGCCTACTACGCCCACATGGGCCCGGCCAACTCCGCCGGACCGGCCCCCGTCGATCTGACCGCCCCCCGGCTCGCGGACGCGGAGGAGATCGCCACCCGGCTCGCGGCCGGTGAGTGGGTCGTGGACCTGCGCAACCGTGTCGCCTTCGCCCAGGGCCACGTCGCCGGCTCGTTCAACTTCGAGGCCGACGGCAAGATCGCCACGTACCTGGCGTGGATGATTCCGTGGGGCAAGCCCGTCACCCTGCTCGCCGAGACACCTCAGGAACTCGCCGCCGCCCAGCGCGAACTGGTCCGGGTCGGGATCGACCGCCCCGCGGCAGCCGCGACCGGTGACCCGTCCGACTGGCTGCGCCCCGGCGACACCCCGGCCTCGTTCCGCCGTGCGGTCTTCTCCGACCTGGCAGCCGAACTGTCGGACGCGCAGGAACTGCCGGTCGTCCTGGACGTACGCCGCGACTCCGAGCGTGCCGGTGGGTACATCGAGGGATCCGCCCACATTCCCGTGCACGAGTTGCACAAGCGGGTCGACGAGGTGCCCGCGGGCCAGGTGTGGGTGCACTGCGCCGGCGGCATGCGCGCCGCGATCGCGGCCTCGGTGCTGGACGCGGCCGGGCGCGACGTCGTCGCTGTCGACGACGGCTTCGACCGGGCCGAGGCCGCCGGCCTCACCGTCCGCACCGCTGCCTGAACCCCCACCGGCCCCGAGAGGAGCCCCAGCATGGCCATCTTCCGTCCCGGTCGCCTCGGCGTCGCGGAGGCCCATCACCTGCACCAGGAGTCCACCGCAGTCCTGCTGGACGTGCGCGAGACCGACGAGTGGGACGCCGGGCACATCCCTGGCGCCCGGCACCTGCCGCTGTCCCGGCTGACAGCCGGAGCGAAAGTGTCCGGCACACCGGCCGGCACACGCCTCGTGCTGATCTGCCGTTCCGGGCAGCGCTCGCAGCGCGCCGCCCACCTGCTGCGTGAGTGGGGCATGGACGCGGTCGACGTCACCGGTGGCATGCAGGCGTGGGCCCATCAGGGACTGCCGGTCCAGAACACCGCCGGGGCTGTGGGAACCGTCATATGAGTGTGCTCATCCTGGCTCTCGTGGCAGGAACGGTGGTCGGCCTGGCCCTGGGCGGACTCGGCGGGGGCGGCAGCGTCCTGGCGGTGCCGGCACTGATCTACTTGCTCGGCTTCAGTCCCGTCGCCGCCACCACCGCCAGCCTGATCATCGTCGCCATGACGTCCATCAGCTCCCTGGTCGCCCACGCCCGGGACGGGAACGTCCGCTGGCGGGCCGGGCTGCTCTTCGCCGCCGCGGGCATCGTCCCCGCCATGCTCGGCGGCTTCGCCGCCGACAGCATTCCGGCCCCCGTACTGACCATCGCGTTCTCGGTGGTCGCCGCTCTTGCGGCCTGGCGGATGCTCCGTCCCAGCCGCCCCGCACCGGACCAACCTGTGCGGCCGGGCAAGGCCGCGGGAGCCGGAGCGGGCTTGGGCGCCGTCACCGGTGTACTCGGTGTCGGGGGAGGCTTCCTCGCCGTACCCGCCCTCGTCAGCGTCCTGGGCCTCCGCATGAAGACGGCCGTCGGCACCAGCCTCCTGGTCATCATCATCAACTCTCTCGCCGCGCTCGCCACCCGCACCGGCACCGCCGAAGGCCTCGACTGGGCCGTCATCGCCCCCTTCACCGGAGCCGCGCTACTCGGCGCCTGGGACGGCAAACGCCTCGCCGCGAAGCTCACCGGCAACCGCCTGCAGCACGTCTTCGCCTAAGTACTGCTCGCAGTGGCCGCCTTCATGCTCCTCGACACCCTCATCTGACCACCACCCCGACCGAAGGACACAGCACACCCATGAACTCGACCGTCACCACCAACGCCGTCCGTGAGCGCCTCCACACCCTCGTCGTCATCGACGTACGTTCCCCCGGCGAATACGCCGGCGGACACCTGCCCGGCGCCCACAACATCCCCCTCGACGACCTCGCGCAGGCCCTGCCGACGCTCCGCGAGACGGCGGACCGCCGCGACCTCCTCGTGGTCTGCGCCTCCGGCGCACGCTCGCAGAAGGCCGGCAAAACATTGACCTCGAACGGCATTCCCGCGGCCAGCCTCGAAGGCGGAACCGCCGCCTGGGCCTCGGAAGGCGGGGAACTGCACCGCCCGGCAACCCGTACGGCGGCCAAGTGGGCCATGGACCGCCAGGTCCGTTTCACCGCAGGCACCCTGGTCCTGCTCGGGCTGCTCCTGGGCGTGCTGATCCACCCCGCCCTCCAGCTGATCTCCGCCGGCGTCGCCGCAGGCCTCGTCTACTCCGCGCTCTCCAACAGTTGCGCCATGGCCGCGCTGCTCGGGAAGCTCCCCTACAACCGCACCGCCCGCACGGACCTGAACAGCACCCTCGCTGCCCTGCGACACCACTGAGCGCGAACGGTGCGAGGACAGCTCAGCTTTGCCCTACGGCGATGCTGACGGGTCCTCCCAGGATCGGAATGCGGCCGGGATCGCGCGGCACGGAGAACTGCGGCGCCTCCCGGAGCCGGCACAGGCCGCGCCTCCCGCCACTCTTCCGGCAATCGGCTGCCGCGTCGGGTGACTTCCACTGAAGCGCCCTCGCCAGCTACGAGTAGGGCAGCTACCGGCCCACCTTCGGGCTCATCGCCGTCGACCGCGCCACCTTCGCCCGTACCCCCGTACCCCCGTACCCCCGTACCCTCGTACCCCCGAGCCTCCGTGGCCGCCTCGCACGGCACGGCCGGCCGCGACCGCCACTGGCCGTCGGCCTGACGGACGGGACCGGCGGAAAGTCCGAACCCGGTCCACCTCTCGTCGCCTGGGCGCTTCGAACGCCGCACCGGGCGCCGCGCGCTCCTCGTGGTACAAACCGCGCACCCACGGCGCAAGGCCCCGCCCGCGTCCCTCCGAGGAGACGCGGGCGGGGCCGCGCGGGGGCGTCGGGTCAGCGCTTGGCGGCTCCCTTCGCGGGGCTGCCGGTGAAGGCGAACTGCGAGCCCGGCTCGACGAGAAGGTCGCCGTCGCGCGAGTTCGAGATCGTCACGCCGGAGAGCGTCGCGTCGCCGCGGGCACCGCTCATCGCGAGGATGCCCGAGCCGTTGTTCGACTTGTCGATGCGCACGTTGGAGATCTTCGTCCCGGTGTACTGACCGCCCCCCGTCTTGAACTGGATGCCGTCATACGTCGAGTCGAGAATGTCGGTGTCCCGGATGGTGACGCCGGGGATGCTCGTCGCCTGCGCGAAGAGGGTGATGGCGCCGAATTCCTGGTCCTCGTTCCAGAACGCCCCGCCGGTGCGGTTCAGCGTGTTGCCCGCGATGAGCGTCTGGCCGCTGAAGGGGATCGGGTCGTGGTCGGTGGCGAGCATGATGCCCGGGTAGTTCATCGTGTCGGAGACGACGTTGTTCTCGATGGTGTTCCCGAAGCCGCCGTAGACCGCGATGCCGTTGGCCCGCCAGGGCAGCTGCACCGTGTTGTTGCGAAAGTGGTTGCCGGAGCCGACGTCGACCGAGGTGTCCTTGACGTACTTGCTCGACCAGACGGCGAGCGCGTCGTCGCCGGTGTTGCGGAAGGACGAGTTGTAGACGGTCGAGTTGCGGGTGCCGTTGGTGAAGTTGATGCCGTCCGCGTATGTGTCGCGGATCCGCATCCCGCTGAACTCCAGCCCGTCGCCCGGCCCCCACAGCTCGGGGATGTTGGAGTAGTCGCGGCCGACCCAGACACCGACGTTCGCGTGCTCGATCCACACGTTGGAGATCTTGGTGTTCTTCCCGAGACGCCCGTTGATGCCGACACCGCCCTCCGCGTTGCCGTCGCCGCCGCGGATCCGACCGGAGCCGAAGATGGCGAGATCGGAGATTTGCGTGTTGTCGTCGATGTCGAAGCCGAAGTTCCCCTCGTGCGGGTGGTTGATGCCACCGGCGTCCTGCGGCTGGGTGAGGGTGTAGAGCTGCGAATGCCACATCCCTGCGCCGACGATCTTCACGTTCTTGATGCCGACCTGGTTGTACTGACCCCGGTGCTGCGGATCGGGTGTGAGTATCTTCTGCTCCTGGCGCCACTGCCCGGCCGGGATCCAGACGCAGGAGATCTGCCCGGCCTGGTCCGCCATCACGGCTCGCTGAAGGGCGTCGGTGTCGTCGATGCCGTCATTGGGGACGGCACCGTACTCGGTGATCGAGGTGCACTCGGAAGGCTTCGTCTTCGCCGGAGCGACCTGCTCCAGGTCTACGAGGTCCACGACGTAGAAGGCCGCGGAGTCCCCGGCGTCACGCTGCAACCGGAACTTGGTGCCCACCGGATAGGTCTGGGCGAGCAGCGCGTTCGACTCGTCGAAGAGGCGCCGCGCGTCCCCGCCGGGGGTGTTGGTAAGGCCCTCGGGGGCGTCGGTCGAGCCGTAGAGCCACGAGTGCTTCGAGGAGAGGTCGAGCTTGCGGACGAACTTCCCGTCCGCGTAGAGGCTGAGCGTCGCAGCCTGTCCGCCGCCCCCGGCAGCGTCCGGGATGGAGTTGCGCACCACGATCGAGTTGGTCGGGTTGGTGGAGGTGAACTCGACGTACTCACCGGCGTTGTCGAGCCGCACCGACTTGCGCCCGCTCGACTCGGTGGCGAAGTTGGTGTGGCCGAAGGTGCGCTTGGCGTCGGTCGTGAGGAGCTTGCCGGTGTACGTGCCGTTCTCGGCCTCGTACTCGGTGTACGGCACTGCGGCGCCCCGGCCCACGACGATCGAGCGGGCGAAGGTGTTGTTGTTCTCGTCGGTCTCGGCGACGGTGTTCGTCGCGTCGGCGCTCGCGCTGAGCGTCGCGCCACCGTTGGCCGCCGTCCAGGTGCCGGAGATCGGTACCTGCACGGAGGCGCCCGCCGCGACGGCGGGGGTGGTGCCGTCGAGCGTGGTCGTCCCGGCCGTCAGCCGGGTGACGGTGCCTGCCGCGACGGCGCTGGTGCCGCGGTTCTTCACGGTGACGGTGAAGCTGACGCTCGCCCCGCTCGCCGGGCTCTCCGGTTTGGTGGCGATGCCGGTGACCTGCAGGTCGGGCCCGGGGCTCTGCGTGACGACGAGCGGCGTGGCGGCCGCCCGGCTGTTGTTGCTGTCGTCCTGCTCGACGACGGTGTTGTTGGGGTCCACGGCAGCGGAGACCGCGTAGGAGCCCTGCGGGTGCTTGCCGGTGTCCACCGTGGCGGTCGCCGAGGCGCCGGCGGCGAGCGCGCCGACGGCGGCGGTGCCCGCGACCGTACCGTCCAGACTGACGGCGACGGTGGTGGCCGGGGAGACGGCCGTACCGGCGTTACGGACGGTGGCCTTGACGCTCACCGCGTCCTTCTCGGACGGGGAGGTGGGCGCCCAGCTCAGGTCGGTGAGGGTGAGATCGGGGTTGGGCGCGGCAGTGCCGACGACCTCGACTTCGGCGATCTGGCCGCCGGGCGCACCGGAGTTGGTGCTGAATGCGAGCCGGAGGTCGGCGGCGCGGCCGGCGACCGGGATGGTCACGGTGTTCTTGTTTCCCGCCGGGCCGAAGTCGTAGTTCGCGCGTGCCTTGAGCGTGGTGAAGGCGGAGGCGCTCTGGCCGCGACCGCTCACCTCGATCGCCTGGGTCCGTGCGCCCCATGAGGCGTCGGGGTTGAGCTTGACGACGACGGCGGAGAGGTCCGCGTCGGCGCCGAGCTTCACGGTGAGTTGCCCCGGCAGTCCGGCGGACTCCCAGTACGTGTTCACGTCGCCGTCGTTGGCGTTGGCCGGGACGAAGGTGTGGACGTAGCCGTCGGCCTCGACGGGCTTGCCCTTGGCGAGGTTGGTGCCGGTGGGCGGGGTGCCGGGGTCACCCGGGTCGCTTCCGCCGCCCGTACCGCGGACCTCCAGCTCCGAGAGCTGGGCGGCCTGCCAGCCGGTGTTGGCGGTGACCTGCACCCGGACGTACCGGACGTCGGCGGGGCTGAAGCCGAGGGTCACGGCGCCGGCGGCGGCGGGAGTGAAGGTGCGCTCGGCGGAGCCGGAGAGGGTGCTCCAGGTGCCGCCGTCGGTGCTGCCCTGCACAGTGAGCGTCTCGTCGCGCGCCTCCCATGTCGTGGGCAGCTTGAGGGTCACCTCGTCGACGGACGCCCTGACGCCGAGGTCGACACGGACCCACTGCGGGAAGGAGCCGGCGGGCCCCTCCCAGTAGCTGCCCTGGTTCCCGTCGGTGATGTTGCCCGCGCCGTACTCGCCGTTGGCACCGCTGGCGATGGCCGGGCGGCCCAGTGCGAGGTTGGGCCCGGCTGCAACGGCCTGGGGCTCAGCGGCGTGAGCTGTGGCGGGGAGGAACCCGAGGGGGATCAGACAGGCCGCGAGCAGCCCGGTGACCAGCCGTCGGGCGGATGACTTCCGTCTCATGTTGTCCTCTGTTCGATGAGGGGTGGGGGGAGAGGCGGGATGGTCCGCCCGACCGGACGGACCCGGACGAGCGGCGGCCTCCGGAGCGGGAGACCGTGATGGCGCGTGGAGCAGGTGAGGCGAAGCCCAGCGCCCTGGAGAAGCGATGGTGACTTTTTAAGTGAACGAGTCGAATTTTTGCGAATACTTCGAGACAGATTTCTGACACATTAAAGATTTGTCAACGGCTTCGACCACGTTGTGACACTCGGTGGTCATGGACGACGCACCGTGCGGTAAGCGGAACGGAGGCTTCAGCGGTGGGTTCGGTGGCGCCGGTGGCGTCGGTGCGGGTGTGACGTGGGAAGCGTGATGTCCCCGACCCCGCGGTCGGGGACATCGGTGGACTTGGTGGTTCACGCCTGCGCTCAGGCCGGTCGTGGAGGGAGCGCGGTTGCCGTCACCAGCTGGTGTGGCCGTCGGCCGGGTGTCAGAGGCGGTCGGCGCTCGGGCAACGAGTGGGTGAGGCCGCCGTAGGCGGGGCTCCGGTCTCCGAGGGGGTCGGCGACCGGCGGCCCCGGCGGGCCCGCATCGGCGGAGTTGACCGGTGACAGTCCGGCCGAGGAGGTCATCGCGGATCCGGTCGGCCTGGTCGTGCGGCTGATCGGGAACGTCGAGAAGCACCTGCCCGCCGAGCACGTCCGCGACATCGTCCTCACGGTCGTACGCGCACGAGGCGGCCGCCGCAGCCTCGCCCTGACCCTGCGCGATGGCCCGTCACTGTTGCGGACCGGACAGCCGCAGGCGCCATGCTGCGTCGCGGAACTGCTGATGGCCCTGAACGAGGCCGGCGCGCGCCAGAACGTCGCACTGCCCCGCTGCGGGGAGTGCGACAGGACCGCCGTCTACGCGGGATGCCGTGAAGAGCGCCGCGTCGTCAGCCGGGACCGTCACGGCGAGCCCCGCTGCGCGAACTGCGCAGACACCGACGGTGATCCGCTCCGGGAACTCACCGCACTCGTCACGAGCCTCGATCCCGCCCCTCACCGACGACGTGGGTCCTTGCCGCGCTCGGGCGAGCCACCGGCCCGCCGGCCGGCGCCGCCTTGCCTGGATGCCGCGGCAGGGCAGGAGCAGTTGTCTGTCATCCAGCGCGACTGGACGCGGCTGCTGCGACACCTTCGGGGGCGGAACACCGCCGATCCGGAGCCGACGGGAACGGCCTCACAGCTGGTTGCGGAGTTCAAACAGGTCTTGCACGAGCGGCGGTCGCCCAGCCGCAACACCGGCATCCGAACCCTGACTGTCCTCGCCCACTGGTGCGGTGCCGAAGTAATTCGCGGTCAGGGCCGTCATGAGGGCGAGCTCCGCGCCTATGAGGACGTCCGCCCCTATCCGACGTGCCTCAAGCCCGTGCTCCCGGAATGGGCCGAGGCTGGTGTGCTCCCGCTCCGGGAGATCACCAGACACCATGTCGAGGCTGTCGTGGACGCTCATTCCAGGCGGTCCCGGAGGAAGCTCGCCGTTGCCCTGCGCAGACTCTGCGAAGTGTTGAAACGAGCACGGGCGGTTTTCCGTGACCCTGCCCAGTACCTGTCCGTCGGAGTCCGAAGGGCCCGATCCGCTGAGACTGATGCGCCTGTTCGGTATCAAGGAAGCCACCGCCATGCACGTCACCGTCGCTCACCCCGAGCGCCCGGCCAGACTGTCCAGGCAGCCGACGCGCCGCTCAGTCGGCGACGGTCGCGGGGGCCGCAGCGGCGGAATCACGGATGCCAAGGCGCAGATGCTCGACGTGGAACAGGGCCTGGTCGAGGAGCTCGGCGACGTGGTTGTCGTAGAGCGCACGAAGCCCCCGGCCGGAGTCGGTCGGGGACAGTGGCGGCTGTTCGTGTTGAAGGGCTTCGGTGGGGTGCCCAGCGGGGGTGGACGGTCGGGGACGTCGTGCGCTGGTGCACGCTGGATGGCGTGGGAGCCGGCTGGAGCCGGATGTTGTCGTGGGGTGCTGTCGTCGGTGTGCAGTATTCGCACGGCCGACGTCACCGTCGCGGGCTGCCAGGGCGGCCCGCCCGGCGGACCGGCCGGAAAAGACTTGGCGATGTCCTTCCGCCCGCCGGGAAGCACCCCGGATCGCACTGTTGTGCAGGTCGGGGCCGGTGTTCCATGGCGCGGTGATCAGTAAATCGGTACTCCACCCCGATGATGGGGTGCGATACCTCTTCCGTGGTGTGGTGGTCGGTGACGGCCATCGCGCGGCGGGGACGTCGCTGTGTGCCGCCCAGAACAAAGCCGGTGTCCCGCCCGTCATCGGGAAGGGCGGGGCCCGGCAGCGGTCGGCCTGGCGGCCGGGGACGTGGTGAGCGAACGGCAGGCCGGACTGCTCCTGGGGGAGGGCCGGCACCCGGACGCCGACCGGATTGAGCGCCAGCTCATGGCGGCGAGGGAGAGCCCGGCCCGTGCCTGGCGGGCGACCGTGCCGGGCAGACCCATCGAGCACAACGCCTCCGAGGAGACGGAGAAAGCGAAGAAGCGCATTCCCTGGCCGGCAATGGACCTGGTGTTCCGGCCCCCGCCGACGGCGCACATCGCGTGGGCGCTGTGCGACGACGAGCACCGCCGGGTGCTGGAGCTGTGCCAGGAAGTCGCCCAGGACAAGACGCTGGAGTGGCTGGAGAGTTCGGCCGCGCAGATCCGGTGGGGGAGCGGCGGCAAGCACCGCAGGCCCATCCGGGGCGGGCTGATCGTAGCCTGCACCACCACCGGATCCATGGATACGGGATTCGTCCGCGAACCCGGGGGCACCCTCAACTCCATGACGCGCAGCGGGAAGAGCTACTACTACCTCACCGACGCCACCGGCAACATCTTGGGCGCGGCCGACCAGGCAGGCACCCGCACCCACACCTACACCCCCACCGAAACCGTCCCCCAGCCCTACCGGTTCGCCGGCGCCTGCAACGACCCCACCGGCCTCTACGAAATGGGCGCCCGCTACTACGACCCCACCCTCGGCCGCTTCACCCAGCCCGACCCCTCCGGCCAGGAAACCACCACCTACCTCTACGGCGCGGGCGACCCCATCAACCACACCGACCCCAGTGGGCTTTTGGCTCTCGACCGGCTGGGTCCGGTGGGCGACGTGGTTCGGGCCGGCTATTACGCGTGGCAGGGGGATACTCAGGCACTTTGGTGAGATGGTGCCGGATTCGCTGCCGGTGCAGCAGTCGGATGGGGATGTGAAGCAGTGCTGGGCATAACTGCTGCTCCCACCCTGGGCGCTGCAGAGGCGGGCGGGCAACCCATGTGCTACGCGGCTTCCTGGGGAGCCGGGACAGCGGTTGGGAACCTGGTGGGCGGATAGAGAGGTTTGAGTGGGTGGCCACGGCGTTGCCCATTCCCGCACGCACACGAGAGGATGGTGGCTGAATCATGGGACGTCTCGGACGGCCTGGTGAGCAACAGGAAAAAATCCACATCCTGTGCGTGATGTCCTCCGTCGCTTCGGATTCCTCCTCGTCTCCGGGATCGCTTTGGGTGGCATGGGGAATCCCGCAGGGCGGATCCTGTGCGGAGTAGCAGTGGTCCTTTGGCTGGGTCTGTACTTCACTCTCACATACACCCGGCAGGCGCAGCCCTGAGTAATGACTCGACCGCCCTCTCGTCCCACGAACGAGGGCGCGGTCGATGGCCGGCTTCCGTTTACTGCGCGGCCATGGCGGTGGGCACCCATGAGAGGTGCATGCTAAACACACGAACCCGTGAAGGAGAATTCGATGCCCCGCATCGGCTGGAGTCTTAGGCAGAGACAGTACACCTATCGCCACCTCTGGGTGTTCGGCGCCATCTCCGTGATCGCCATTATCTTCAGCTTGTTCGCCGTCGCTGCAGGGAAGACGGGTGGATGGGCGCTTCTCGGGATGATTCTCTGCGGTGACGTGGCGCTCCTCCTTCTCATCAAGAATGTGAGAAAGGATCAGCCTGGATGAGATTGAGCCCATAGGTGCTGGCTGTGGCTCTGGCGTCACTTCCGGCGTTCAGGCAGAGCGCTGCCCGCGAATTCAGGTAACTCACGTCACGTCACGGGTCGGCAAGAGTACCAATGGAATCCAGGAGAACACCGGACCCAAGAGAATAAGCCTGTGGTCCCAACGCCTGATCGTTGGGACCACAGTCGACTGCCGTCTCAAGGGCGATGGTGTGCCCCGTGCGATGCCCGGCATCGCCCACCTGCATAACGTCGGGTGCCGCGGCTGACTGCACCCGGCCCGAAGTACTGTCCGTTCAGGATGCGGCGGGTAGGAGGTGGACCAGGCCGACCCAGTCCTCCTCTGGTATTCGAAGCGGCCTACTGCCGTAGCCCGGAGCAGGTACGCCCGCCCGACGATGGGACAGCAGGGGTCGCCTCGCCTGCGCTGAGCCTCGGATCTGCTTGCGGGACGTCAGTTGCCCGTCAACTTGGTCTGCGACGCCAGAATCGTGCCGTCAGCGGCTCGGACGGTGACGGTGAGGGCTGACCCGCTCCTGGCGCCTTCCCGGCCCTCGTCGGTGAAGAAGGCGGTCCACCCGGGGGTTCCGGGCAGTGTGGCGGTCTGCGTGTTCAGCGTTCTGCCGCCAAGGGCCGCGGTGATGGTGACTCCCGTCTCGGGGCCGCGGTAGATTCCGACGCAGAGACTGCTGGAGGTGTCCCCGTACGAGATGGCCGCGACCGCCCCTTCGGGGACTGCGGCCGCTTTCAGAGTGGGCTCGTCGGCCGTGCCTGAAGGGGGCGAACTCGACAGGAACACGCCTGTCCCCGTCAGTCGCATGGTGTGGGATCGACCCAGCGCGATCTTCTCCCCAGAGGCCACCACCCGCGCCTGCGAGGTGGCCGACGCCGACGCGGCGGGGATCGTGGGAGTAGCGGAACCCGAAGAGCCCAGCGACGTGACGGTGACGGCGAGGGCGGGAACGAGCACGGCGGCGGCCAGTACCGTGGGTAGTGCCACCCGACGTCGGCGCATTCTCCGGCCCAGCCCAACCACCGTGGTCACGGGGGCCGGTCCCACGGGCAGTCCGGCGGCCGCCTGCTTCAGCGCCGCCCTCAGTTCTTCGTCCTGGTTCACCGGATCGCTCCTCTCTGCGGAATGGGACGTCTGAGCTCGGCCGGGGGCGGCTCTGCCAGGGCGGTGAGAACGCCGTCTTCCCGCAGTTTCGCCAGTCCCCTGGTGATCTGACTGCGTACCGTGCTGGTCCGGGTGCCCAGGGCTGCGGCCGTCTCGGCGTGAGTCATGTCCTCGAAGTAGCAGAGCACCACCGCGGCCCGCTGCCGAGGCGCCAGTCGTCCGAGCGCATCCATAAGCGCGCTGCGGCGATCGACCTCGGCGGTCGTGTCAGCCGCCGGGGTCTCCGGAAGGCGCGGGGTGAACCACTCGCGTACGGCCCGTCTGCGGAACCGGTCGGCGTGCACGTGGATCATGATCTGGCGGACGTACGCAGCCATGTCATCGCTGCGCCGTACACGGTCCCACTTCACGTACGCGCGCGCCAGCGCGTTCTGCGCCAGGTCCTCGGCGTCGTGGTGGCTGCCGGTCAGCAGATGCGCCATGCGCACCAGGCTCGGCCACCGGCCTGTCATGAAGGCGTGGAACTCCTCGTCGCTGGTGTTGCTCATCGCGACACGCCAGTGTTCGGTGGCTGGCCTGCCTGCGGTGTTCTCTCGGTCATCGTCACGGCTGAACCTCGGTGCTGAGGAGACGGGCGGCACGAAGCGGCATGCACGGCTGTCGCTGCCG
>NZ_JBMNDO010000151.1:0-16419 GCF_052542855.1 Streptomyces sp. SAS_281 | reverse complement strand
CGGCACCGGTGCCGCCCGCCTCCTCGGCGGTCCGGTCGCCGTCCCTCCCGGGGGACTGCCCGGCGTACGGTCCGGCTCCGGAAACGTTCTTCTCGTCACCCATGACGAGCCCTCCTTCTGCGGTCTTCCGCGGTGTGCTGTTCGTATGGCTGCGGGTGGCGCGTCGTCCCCCGTGCTCGGGCGGCGGCGGTCCGGTGGGGTGCCTGGATCAGGCGGCCCTACGGCGACGCCTGCCGCGCTCCAGGGCGACGGACCGGCCGTTGCGCCAGAGCCGCCCCGCGCACACCCCGTCGAACCAGCTGTCGGCCGGCGCCACCGCCTCCTCGCACTGCCGGACGACCGGGCAGCGGGCGCAGGCGCTGAGAGCGGGCGCGGCCTCGGCCGGATGCCGGGCGAAGACCGTCTCCGGGGGGAGCCCCAGGCAGGCGGCCGACGCGGTCCAGGTATCTGAGGGGAGCGAGAGGAACGACGGATCCATGGAGGCTCCTGGTGCGCGAGCGGCGGGACGGGAGGGAGTGGCGAAGGGGGTGGTTGGTGCTTCGGCTGGAGATGCACAGTGACAGATTGCGTGCGAGCGCGCAACGTAAATGGGTGAGAGGGGTCGTCTTCCTGTCGTCACGCAGGGTGGCGGGGGGATGGCCGTACGCACGGAACCGGCCAAGTCTTCAGCTGATCTCCACATTGCGCGCGCGAAAGCCCATAATTCTGCGCGCGCAAGCGCGGTAGCCTGGGATTCGCTTCGGAGGGAGGCGAAGGCTGTGACCGTCAGTGAACTGGAACAGTTCACGGCCTGGATCGAGGACGTGATCCGGCGGCGTGGATACGACATCGACAGCCCGCGCGGCGGCGGCAAGTCCCGCCTCGCCGACGAGGCGGGCGTACACCGGGCAGCCATCACGCGGCTGCTGCAACGGCAGAGCATGCCGGACCTGGAGACGATGCGCAGGCTCGCGCACGTCCTGGGCGTCCCCGTGCGGGAGATGCTCATCCGTTCGGGCCGGCTCACCGAGGACGAGCTGCCCCTGCCCCCGGTCGGCGACGACCCCGACCGGCAGAACGCCGGAGGCGAGCGCATCACGCTGGAGGAGGCCGCCGCCGCGCTCGGTGTCCCGGCCGAGCAGCGGGAGATGTTCATGCGGGTCGCCGGACAGTTCCTGCCCGTGGAACCGGTGGACCAGGACCTCCCCGTCCGGCGGACCCGGAGGGGCTGAGGCCGGACGGGGAGGCGAGGCCGCCTCCCCGTAGCCGGTCGCCGCCCCGCACCCCTCTCTCTCCCCCCTGCGGGGTCCTCGCCGCGCACCGCTCCGCCACCGCCGCCGGGCCGCACGAGCGTGATCGCTAAGCTGATCCGAGTCTGTTCGAAGGGCGAGGGCCCCGCACTACTGTGGCGGGGCCGGTGGTGAAGGAGACGTCAGGAAGAGCCGCGCATGGGCGAGGGCGAAAAGGGCTCCCGGCAGGCGAACGGCTCGCCCGAGGCCGCACCGTGTCAGCGGCGGCCGCCGGTGACGGACGTGGGGGAGGACGGGGAGATGCCTCCCGGCGATCTCGCCCGGCTGCTCGCCGCGGTGGGCGTTCTGCTGGGGAGCCACGAGGCAAGCGATCTGGTGGTCATGCCGCGTGAGGAACTGGAGCGGCGGGAGTACGCCGCGTACGGCCAGGGCTGGCGCGACGCGGCGGCCCAGTACCACCAGCTCCCCGGCTGGGCCGACGGCCTTCCGGGGGCGGACGCCGGCGACCGGACGCCCGGGCAGGCGGCGGTCATCCCGTTCCGCCGCAGAATCCCGCCCGGTACGCGCGAGGACGCGCGGCGCAACGCGACGGACTCCGCCGGGCCCGCCCCGGCCGGGGCGCACACGGGCCCCGCCCGTCCCGCCGGCGACGCCGCGGCCCCCTCGGTTCCTGGGCTCGCGGCCCCCTCGGCGCCTGGGCTCGCGGACCCCGAACCGGCGGCCCCCGCTCCCGCAGGCGGTCCCGCAGACCCCGCGCCCCCCGAAACGGCTCGCCCCGAACCGGCGGCCCCCGGGACCACGCGCCCGGTGCCCTCCGGGGCCGGGCCCCCCGAAACGGCTCGCCCCGAACCGGCGGCCCCCGGGACCACGCGCCCGGTGCCCTCCGGGGCCGGGCCCACGGATTCCGCACCCGTCGGCAGTGCGGCGGCGGACGCGGCGCGGCCGGGCCCGCCGTCCCGCCGCCGCCCGGCGACTCCGCCGCGTCCCCCGGCGTTCGCCCCCAAGAGCCGCCGTTCCAGGGTGCCCACCATCCCGCCCCTGCCCCTGCCGCGCCGCGAGGGCCGCCCCGGCGGGCAGGACTGAGGGGACGGCCCGGCGCACCTGGGCCTTCGCCCCTTGCCTGCCCGCCGGGCGTCTCGGCGTGCCCGGCGACGGCGGCCCCGGGAGGCCCTGGGGTCCCCGCGCCGGTCCGTTCACGGCGGCGCGCCGGGATGCCGTGGTCGCGGCCCCGTCCGGGTGGACGCCATTTGTTTTGACCCAGGTCCGTACGGTAGGTACGCTCAGACCTTGTGCCTGGGGTGTGCCTGGGTTCGTGTGCGTGTCCTCAACCGCATGGCGAGCCTGTCTTCGGCCACCGTGATCCGTGCTCCTCATGCCGTTCCGGTACGGGCTCGCAGGATTCGACACACCCGACCGCGTGGGTCGGTGACGTTCCAGGTTAGTTTCACCGACGGCACACAGAAACCGGAGAAGTAGTGCCTACGATCCAGCAGCTGGTCCGGAAGGGCCGGCAGGACAAGGTCGAGAAGAACAAGACGCCCGCACTCGAGGGTTCGCCCCAGCGCCGCGGCGTCTGCACGCGTGTGTTCACGACCACCCCGAAGAAGCCGAACTCCGCGCTCCGGAAGGTCGCACGTGTGCGTCTGACCTCGGGCATCGAGGTCACGGCCTACATCCCGGGTGAGGGACACAACCTGCAGGAGCACTCCATCGTGCTCGTGCGTGGTGGCCGTGTGAAGGACCTGCCGGGTGTTCGTTACAAGATCATCCGCGGCTCGCTCGACACCCAGGGTGTCAAGAACCGCAAGCAGGCCCGCAGCCGCTACGGCGCCAAGAAGGAGAAGTAAGAATGCCTCGTAAGGGCCCCGCCCCGAAGCGCCCGGTCATCATCGACCCGGTCTACAGCTCTCCTCTTGTCACGTCGCTGATCAACAAGATCCTGCTCGACGGCAAGCGTTCCACCGCCGAGCGGATCGTGTACGGCGCCATGGAGGGTCTTCGTGAGAAGACCGGCGCCGACCCGGTCATCACGCTGAAGCGCGCGCTGGAGAACGTCAAGCCCTCGCTCGAGGTCAAGTCCCGCCGTGTCGGTGGCGCCACCTACCAGGTGCCGATCGAGGTCAAGCCCGGTCGTGCCGCCACCCTGGCGCTCCGCTGGGTCGTGGGTTACTCCCGCGCCCGCCGCGAGAAGACGATGACCGAGCGGCTCATGAACGAGCTGCTCGACGCCTCGAACGGTCTTGGCGCTGCCGTCAAGAAGCGTGAGGACACCCACAAGATGGCCGAGTCCAACAAGGCCTTCGCGCACTACCGCTGGTAGTCGCTACCCCCATCGAGACCGAGAGAAGACTGAGCCTTATGGCCACCACTTCGCTTGACCTGGCCAAGGTCCGCAACATTGGGATCATGGCCCACATCGACGCGGGCAAGACGACCACCACTGAGCGGATCCTGTTCTACACCGGCGTTTCGTACAAGATCGGTGAGGTCCACGACGGCGCTGCCACGATGGACTGGATGGAGCAGGAGCAGGAACGCGGCATCACCATCACGTCCGCCGCGACGACCTGCCACTGGCCGCTCAATGATGTTGACCACACCATCAACATCATCGACACCCCGGGTCACGTCGACTTCACCGTCGAGGTGGAGCGTTCGCTCCGCGTCCTCGACGGCGCCGTCACCGTGTTCGACGGTGTGGCCGGCGTCGAGCCGCAGTCCGAGACCGTCTGGCGTCAGGCGGACCGCTACGGCGTGCCGCGCATCTGCTTCGTCAACAAGCTCGACCGCACCGGTGCCGACTTCCTGCGCTGCGTCAACATGATCGTGGACCGCCTCGGCGCGACCCCGATCGTCATGCAGCTGCCGATCGGTGCCGAGGCGGACTTCACGGGCGTCGTCGACCTGGTGTCGATGAAGGCGTTCGTGTACCCCGAAGAGGCCGCCAAGGGCGAGATGTACAACGTCGTTGACATCCCGGCCGAGCTCCAGGAGCAGGCGGACGAGTGGCGCGGCAAGCTCCTTGAGGCCGTCGCCGAGAACGACGACGCCATGATGGAGCTGTACCTGGAGGGCACCGAGCCCACCCAGGAGCAGCTGCACGACGCGATCCGTCGCATCACCCTGGCCTCCAAGGGCGGCGCCGACTCCGTCACCGTCACCCCGGTGTTCTGTGGCACCGCGTTCAAGAACAAGGGCGTCCAGCCCCTGCTCGACGCGGTCGTCCGCTACCTGCCTTCCCCCCTGGACGTCGAGGCCATCGAGGGCCACGACCCCAAGGACCCCGAGACCGTTGTGAAGCGCAAGCCCTCGGACGACGAGCCGCTGTCGGCTCTGGCGTTCAAGATCGCGAGCGACCCGCACCTCGGCAAGCTCACCTTCGTCCGGATCTACTCCGGTCGCCTGGACGCCGGCACCGCGGTGCTGAACTCCGTCAAGGGCAAGAAGGAGCGCATCGGCAAGATCTACCGCATGCACGCGAACAAGCGTGAGGAGATCGACTCGGTGGGCGCCGGCGACATCATCGCCGTCATGGGCCTGAAGCAGACCACCACCGGTGAGACGCTGTCCGACGAGAAGAACCCGGTCATCCTGGAGTCCATGGACTTCCCGGCGCCGGTCATCCAGGTCGCCATCGAGCCCAAGTCGAAGGGCGACCAGGAGAAGCTGGGTATCGCGATCCAGCGCCTCTCCGAGGAGGACCCGTCCTTCCAGGTGCACTCCGACGAGGAGACCGGCCAGACCATCATCGGTGGTATGGGCGAGCTTCACCTCGAGGTGCTCGTCGACCGCATGAAGCGCGAGTTCCGCGTCGAGGCGAACGTCGGCAAGCCGCAGGTCGCGTACCGCGAGACGATCCGCAAGGCCGTCGAGCGCATCGACTACACGCACAAGAAGCAGACTGGTGGTACCGGCCAGTTCGCGAAGGTGCAGATCGCCATCGAGCCCCTCGAGGGCGGCGACGCGTCGTACGAGTTCGTCAACAAGGTCACCGGTGGCCGTATCCCCCGTGAGTACATCCCCTCGGTGGACGCGGGTGCCCAGGAAGCCATGCAGTTCGGCATCCTGGCCGGTTACGAGATGGTCGGCGTCCGCGTCATCCTTCTCGACGGTGGTTACCACGAGGTCGACTCCTCGGAGCTCGCCTTCAAGATCGCCGGTTCGCAGGCGTTCAAGGAGGGTGCCCGCAAGGCGTCCCCCGTGCTCCTTGAGCCGATGATGGCCGTCGAGGTCACCACGCCCGAGGACTACATGGGCGATGTCATCGGCGACCTCAACTCCCGCCGTGGCCAGATCCAGGCCATGGAGGAGCGCAGCGGCGCTCGCGTCGTGAAGGGCCTCGTGCCCCTCTCGGAGATGTTCGGCTACGTCGGAGACCTCCGCAGCAAGACCTCGGGTCGCGCAAGCTACTCGATGCAGTTCGACTCCTACGCCGAGGTTCCGCGGAACGTCGCCGAGGAGATCATCGCGAAGGCCAAGGGCGAGTAACTCTCCCGAGCTCACGCTTTAGGCTTGTCACCGGAGCCCGTGGGGCATTCGTCGCGCAGTTCACACTTCGCGGAGAATGCCCCCGGGGGCCGGCATCCCAGCAAAGATCACCTGGCGCCGATGAAGCAAGGCGTACAGAACCACTCCACAGGAGGACCCAGTGGCGAAGGCGAAGTTCGAGCGGACTAAGCCGCACGTCAACATCGGCACCATCGGTCACATCGACCACGGTAAGACGACCCTCACGGCCGCCATTACCAAGGTGCTGCACGACGCGTACCCGGACCTGAACGAGGCCTCGGCCTTCGACCAGATCGACAAGGCTCCCGAGGAGCGCCAGCGCGGTATCACCATCTCGATCGCGCACGTCGAGTACCAGACGGAGTCGCGTCACTACGCGCACGTCGACTGCCCGGGTCACGCGGACTACATCAAGAACATGATCACCGGTGCCGCGCAGATGGACGGTGCCATCCTCGTGGTCGCCGCCACCGACGGCCCGATGCCGCAGACCAAGGAGCACGTGCTCCTGGCCCGCCAGGTCGGCGTTCCGTACATCGTCGTCGCCCTGAACAAGGCCGACATGGTGGACGACGAGGAGATCCTGGAGCTCGTCGAGCTCGAGGTCCGCGAGCTGCTCTCCGAGTACGAGTTCCCGGGCGACGACCTTCCGGTCGTCAAGGTCTCGGCGCTCAAGGCCCTCGAGGGCGACAAGGAGTGGGGCCAGACCGTTCTCGACCTGATGAAGGCCGTGGACGAGAACATCCCGCAGCCCGAGCGCGACGTCGACAAGCCGTTCCTGATGCCGATCGAGGACGTCTTCACGATCACCGGTCGTGGCACCGTCGTCACCGGTCGTATCGAGCGTGGTGTCCTCAAGGTCAACGAGACCGTTGACATCGTGGGCATCAAGCAGGAGAAGACCACCACCACGGTCACCGGCATCGAGATGTTCCGCAAGCTGCTCGACGAGGGCCAGGCCGGTGAGAACGTCGGTCTGCTCCTCCGTGGCATCAAGCGCGAGGACGTCGAGCGCGGCCAGGTCATCATCAAGCCCGGTTCGGTCACGCCGCACACCGAGTTCGAGGCCCAGGCCTACATCCTGTCGAAGGACGAGGGTGGCCGTCACACCCCCTTCTTCAACAACTACCGCCCGCAGTTCTACTTCCGTACCACGGACGTGACCGGCGTCGTGACCCTCCCCGAGGGCACCGAGATGGTCATGCCGGGCGACAACACCGTCATGTCGGTCCAGCTGATCCAGCCGGTCGCCATGGAGGAGGGCCTGAAGTTCGCCATCCGTGAGGGTGGCCGGACCGTGGGCGCCGGCCAGGTCACCAAGATCAACAAGTAAGTCCTTGTTGGTTTGACCTGGTAGCTCCGCACAGAGCACCAAGAGGGGCCCCGTCCCACCGTTCACGCGGTGGGGCGGGGCCCTTCGGCGTTCCAGGTGGTCACGGTCGGCGGATCATGAACACGTCCACCGGGTCCTCCCGCTCGGTCACGAAGCCGTGCCGCTCGTACAGCCGCCGCGCGGCGCTGCCCTGGAGCACGTTCAGCCGCACCGGCACCCCTTCGGCGTCCGTACGCGCCAGCAACCGCCGCAGTACGCCGGAGCCGATGCCCCGCCCCTGGAGCGCCTCGTCCAGGAAGAAGCTCTCCAGGCACCAGCCGTCCCCGTACGGCCGCAGCGTCACGCTCCCCGCGAAGCGGCCGTCCACCACGATGACCGAGGTGTGCTCGGGGACGTACGAGTCGCGCATCCGCTGCCGCACCCGGTGCTCGTCGAAGCGGCCCAGGCGGACCAGGTCGGGGCGCATCACGACGGCCCGGAGCTCGACTATGTCGTCCAGGTCGGCGGAGGTGGCGGGGCGCAGGTCCCAGCCTTGAGTGGTACGTACATGCATGGCAGGAGTCTGTCAGAGCGCGGGCGGGCGGGGGGCGTCTGGCAAGGTGCCGCATATGTGCCACTACTGCGGCTGCCGTGAGATTCCGCTGATCAAGGAGTTCATCGCGGAGCACGAGTCCGTGACGGACACGGCGGGCGCCGCCCTGCGCGCGCTGGACGACGGGGACCGGGCCCGCGTCCCGGGCCTGGTCGCCCGCATGGAGCGCGAGCTCGTGGCGCACTGGCGGGGCGAGGAGCAGGGCCTCTTCGCGGTGATGAGCGCCGACCCGGAGTACGCGGACTACATCGACGCGCTCGTACGCGAGCACCGTGAACTGGGCGCGTTCCTGCGGGAGATCGACCTCACCCGCGACGAGGACGTCGCACGGCTGCGCGCGGCGGTCGGGGAGCTGCACCACCACATCGCCAAGGAGGAGGACGGCCTGTTCCCGGCGTCGCTCACGGCGCTGACGGGGGAGGAGTGGGACCGGTCCATGCGGGCGTGGCGGGAGGCGCATCCGGCGTAGTCGCCGGTCGGTCAGCAGGGCGAGCCGCAGTCCGTGGTCGCCTGCGGCTCGGCCAGGACGTCGAGGCCGTAGCCGAGGGCCGCGAGGGCGGCGACGGACGCGGCCAGGGCGAGGGCGGTGCGCCACCGCCCGCGTACGGCGGTGAAGGCGGCCAGGGCCGTGAGGGTGCCGCCGAGCAGCAGGAGCGGGAGGCCCAGGAACAGGACGTCGGTGTTGCGCTCGCTCTCGAAGGCGCCGGAGAGGCTGCTCCGGCCGTACGGAAGCCAGACCGCGAGGCCCGCGAGGGCGCCGAGTGCCGCTGCGAGGAGCCCGGCGGCGCCGGTGAGGGCTTCGCGGCGGGGGTTCGTGTGTGCGGTGTCCATGTGGGGAAAGACGCGCGGCCGGGGCGGGAAGTTTCAATCCTCAACGATCGGGCGCGACAGGGCCTGGATCGCGGGGCGGAGCAGCGCGGCGATGTGCTCCGTCGATGCCTCGCGGAGCACGGCCAGGCCGAGGAGCTGGTGGCCGATGGTCACGCCGAGCAGCGCGGTGATCATCAGCGCGGCACGCAGTTCGGGGTCGTCGGCGTCCGGGAGGGCGGCGCCGACGCTGTCGGCCTGCCGGCCGAGGGCGGCGCGGACGTGGTCGGCCGCAGTCTCGTCCGTCAGCATCGACCGCATCATCGCGAGCGTGCCCTCGGGGAGCCCGCCGAGCTTGAGGCCGAGCGAGGCCAGCAGCTGATCGGCGAGCCCGTCGGCGTCCGTGGCGGTCAGCGGGGCGGGCAGCGCCTGCACGGCCTGCCCGAACAGATCCCGTTTCGAGCCGAAGTACTGCATGACCAGAGCCGGGTCGACGCCCGCAGCCGTCGCCACCGCGCGGATGGTGGTGCGCTCGAACCCCTTCTCGGCGAACAGCTCCCGGGCGCTCCTGAGGATGCGTTCCTCGGTCGCTCGGCGGCGGTCGGCACGGGACTGGTGGGGAGTGGTCACCCTCTTCACTCTACAGACGTTGACCGAATGCTCCGGCCGGGCCTACCGTGATTGGGTCCACAGTCGTTGAGCGAATGGAGTGCCCCCGTGTCCCGTCCGGAAGCGTCCGCCGTACGCACGCCTCACGAGGTGCTGACCCGCTACTACCAGGCCATGATCGACAAGTCGCCGGACGATCTCGCCGACCTCTACGCCGTCGACGCGGTGCACGAGTTCCCGTTCGCCTCGCCCGGTTTCCCGCCCCGCTTCGAGGGGCGCGAGGCCGTGCGCGCCGGATACCGGGCGGCCTGGGGTGCCAGTCCAGCCGAGGTGCGCGAGGTGCGGAGGGTCGCGGTCCACGAGACCGCCGAGCCGGGCGTGATCATCGCGGAGCACGTCGTGGTGGGTGCCCTGCCGGCCAGTAACGCCGCCTTCACCGTCCCCGGTCTCCTGGTCCTCCACGTCCACGACGGTCTGCTCACGCGCGTACGCGACTACATGGACAGCGCGGGAGTCGCCGACGCCAGGGGGTGAGGGCCCTGCCGTCCGGGGCGGTCCTCCCCTTCAAATCGATTGACACCCGGGAGCGGAATGCCGGACGTTCGGCTGTGGTCCACCCCTGCGCCGCAGGGACGGAGAGAGGGCAGCGGATGACTTCCGGAAGAGGGGGCCTGCGGCGATCGGCCCCCGTACGGCGCGTCCTGGGGCAGGTGCACACCGCAGGGCGGGTGAAGGACTGCGGGGAGACGGTGGAGTTCAGCTGGCCCGGGGTGTACTTCGAGGGCCGCTTTCGCGGGACCGGGGTCGGGGTGGTGCTCGACTGCGCGGCCGCCGACTACGACGTCCAGGTCGACGGGGCCACCGTCGCCACCCTGGTCACCCCCGGCGACACCACGTACTGGATCACCGGCCTGCGGGACGGCGAGCACGCGGTCCGGGTCGTCAAGCGGAACGACACCCCCGGGGAGACCAGCGCGTTCGGAGGCTTCGTCGCCGCACCCGGGGGTGCCGTACTGGGCAGGCCGGCGCCCCGGGACCGGCAGATCGAGTTCATCGGGGACTCCATCACGGTCGGCTACGGCAATATGCCGCACACCGGTGCCTGCGATCCCGAACAGGTGAAGCGGAACACCAACAGCGACGTGAGCCACGGCGCCCTCACCGCGCGGCGGCTGGGCGCCGATTACCAGCTCAACGGCTTCTCCGGCTTCGGCATGGTGCGCAACGTCTCGGGCATCTGCCCCGACCTCACGTACCGGACGTACTACGACCGTGCGCTGCTGGACGTGGACGGCGACGTCTGGCAGAACCCGGGGACATGGCGGCCCCACATCGTGGTGGTCAACCTCGGCTCCAACGACTTCTCCGACCTCACCCCCGGTGAATCGTGGACGCCGGACGGCCTCGCGCTCGCCTACCGCACCGCCTACGACGGGTTCCTGCGGACACTGCGGACGCGCTACGGCCCCGGCACCAGCCTGGTGGCCGTCGGCTTCGACAGGAACGCCGCGCACGTGCGTCAGGTGGTCGACGCGCGCAACGACGCGGGCGACAGCGGGGTCCACTACTGGTCCCTCGATCTGTCGGGCCTGGATCTCCTCGGATGCGACGGCCACACCTCGGCCCGCGACGACCGGCTGATCGCCGACCGCCTCGCCCCGTTCCTCAGCGGCCTGCCGACGGGGTGGTAGGAGGCGTGGGTCCCTCAGGCGGCTCTGTGCGGTGCCGCCTCGCGGCAGTCGCGGCAGTGGCCCGGTTCCGGGGCGCGGAAGACGCGTTCGCAGCGGTCGCAGTCCTGGAGGGGGACGGCCCCGGGGGGCGGTTCCGGTGCGGCGGGGAGCGGGGGTGGGAGCAGGGCGGTCAGCCGGTTGCGTACGAAACCGGCCGGGTGTCTGACGACCGGCGGGAGGTCGCTGGTCAGGGCATGCAGGACGGTGGCGGGGTGCACGTCGCGTTCGAGCCAGATGGTGACCTCGGGGGCGAGTTCGCCGATGTCCCGTGCGGAGAGCGCGAGTTGGTGCGCGTGACGGCGGAGCCCCGCCAGGAGGTCCGCGGCGGCCCGGTGTCGCGTCTCGACCGGGATGGGCGGTGGGGGCGGCTGCTCGGCCGGAGCGGGGGAGGCGGCCGGTGCCGGTGCCGGTGCCGGTGCCGGTGCCGTGGCGTGCGGCTGGTTGTACGACGTCGTGAGGGTGACGACTCGGCCGTCCGGCAGGCGTACGCGGTCTCGGTGCAGGTATCCGGCGGCCTCCAACTCGCGCAGGGCGGCGGTGATCCGGGCCTCGCCCTCCGGGAAGCGGGCGGTGAGGAACTTGATGCCCACCCTGGCCCCGGCGGGCAGTGACTGGATGTGCGCGCCGAGCCCGATCGCGAGGAGCGAGAGGTCCGGGTGCTGGGTGAGGTGGTTGCCGATCACCGTGAAGCCGGACGTGTGGCGGACGTTGACGTGCTGGACGCCTGCGGTGGGGGAGCCGGAGCGGGTGCGCGGGGGAGCGATAACCTGCGGGGTAGCCATCAGGAAGCGTTCTCTTCCGTGTTGGTCAGGCCCTCGGCGGAGATTGGCGTCTCGCCGGGGGCCGTCACGTTCTGTGGTGTCGCTGTCGCGGCGAGCATATGCCAGGCAACCTGTGCCGAATCCAGCCCGGTTGGCCTAGTTCACTCGCGCGAGTGATGCAGGTCAGAGCGGGGTGGGGTGGGGTTTGGTCCGGTTCTCTCCCAGGTTCTTTAGAAGCCTTTCTTACGTCGCGGAGGACCGCGACCCGGTGGCCCGGGACGCGGTGGGGGCCGTCACGGTGCGAGGTCCAGCTCGGCCCACACCGTCTTGCGCGGCACCGGCCCCTCCTCGACGCCCCACCGGTCCGCCAGCGCCTCGACGATGACCAGGCCGCGCCCGCGCTCCGCGTACTGGCCGGGGCTGTCGGGGACGGGGAGGCGGTCACTCCGCGTGTCGGTCAGCTCGATCCGTAGCCGCGACGCGTCACTCACGGTGAGGCTGAGCCGGAAGTCCCGGCCCTGCACCCGCCCGTGCGTGGCCGCGTTCGCGGCCAGCTCGGCGACGATGTGCGCGGCGGCTTCGGTGGGGAGCCCCCAGTCGCCCAAGTGCGCCGTGGTGAGCAGCCGGGCGAGGCGTGCGCCCCGGCGCGTGGGGGAGAGGAGTACGGCGAACTGCCGGGCGGGAGCGGAACGTTCGGTTCGGGTGATTTCTCGGTTCACGTCACTCAGGGTGGCCGTGGGCGCCTACCGTGAACAGTGACTCAGTGCTTACGTACGGTCATTGTCCCGAGCTTGTCCAGCGTTGTCCCCGCTGTACGGGGTGACGCCCGGGGGACGTACACGGTTGAGGAAGAACGGCACGCGCGCGGAAGCGGGGCACGGATGAGTGTGGACGAGATCGGTACGCAGTGGCAGCCCGACGCGGGGGCGGACGAGCCGGGCTGGGACGTGGACCCGGACGATGAGTCGGGCGTGGCGGTGGTCGCGGCCGTGGGCCGCCAGATCAGGGCCTGGCGAGAGGCGGCGGGGCTGACGGCGGCGGAGTTCGGGACGCGGCTCGGTTACGGGGAGAACCTGATCTACAAGGTGGAGGGCGGTCGGCGGATCCCTCGGCCGGAGCTGCTGGACATGGCGGATCAGGTGTGCGGAGCGGGCGGCAAGATCGCCGCGATGAAGCAGGACCTGGCGGCGGTTAGGTACCCGAAGAAGGTCCGGGACCTGGCGAAGCTGGAGGCGAGGGCGGTTGAGGTTGCGGTGTACAGCAACCACAGCATCCACGGCCTTTTGCAGACGCCCGAGTACGCGCGGGCGCTGTTCGAAATGCGTCGACCCGCGTACTCGGAGGACGAAGTGGAGCGGGTCTTGGCCGCCCGCATGTCCCGGCAGAGCATTTTCGACCGGTTCCCGGCGCCTGCCCTCAGTTTCGTCCTGGAGGAGGTGACCCTTCGCCGCCCGGTGGGAGGCACAATGGTGTTGCGACGCCAGCTTCAACGCTTGCTGGAGGTAGGTCGGTTGCGAAACGTGGACATCCAGGTGATGCCGACCTGTCGCGAGGAGCACGCGGGCATGGACGGGGTAATCGAGATCTTAAAGTTCGCGGACGGAACGGCGGTTGGGCGCTCAGACGGCGCCTTCGCCGGTCGACCGGTCGCCGAACCGAGACACGTCAGAATCCTCGACCTGCGCTGCGGCGTGATCAAGGCCCAGGCGCTCACGCCACGGGAGTCGCTGGCCTACATCGAGCGAGTGCTGGGAGAAACATGATTCGCGAAACCTCTGGCGGAGCTGCTCAGCTGGAGTGGTTCAAGAGCAGCTACAGCAGCGGCAGCGAGGGGGAGTCGTGCGTCGAGGTCGCTGCGGCGTTCGGCGCGGTGCACGTTCGTGACTCCAAGGACCTGTCCGTACCAGAGCTTGCCTTCGGCAGGACGGCATGGGCAGGGTTCGTCTCGTACGCAGCCAACTGCTGATCCTTCGCGCACTGGAGAGGGACATGATCCGCGAGACCGAGTGGTTCAAGAGCAGCTATAGCGACAACGGCAACAGCAACGAGTGCGTCGAGGTCGCCGCGGCACCCGGCGCGGTGCGCGTCCGTGACTCCAAGGACCTGTCCGTGCCGCCGCTCGCCTTCGGCGAGTCCGCGTGGGCGGGGTTCGTTACGTACGCCGCCGGTCGGTGACCCGGCACTGACCCGCCCCCCGCAGCTGCGGGGGGCGTCAGGCGCGTGGTGCGAGTGGCGGCAGCCGAAAATCGCGGGAACAGGAGGCCGCCGGCTCCTACCCTGGTGCGGTGAGTGATTATGCGATGTCGGCCGAAGACGTGGTCGCGCTGGTTCAGCGGCTCGACGCCCACGGCGTGGATGCGTGTATCGGCGGCGGTTGGGGTGTGGACGCACTGCTCGGGGAGCAGACGCGAGCCCACTCCGACCTCGACGTATGGGTGCCGGCCGCACACCTCGAGGCCCTGTTCCGCGCGTTCGCGGAGGCCGGTGTCGACCGGATCTTCCCGTGGCCGGACGACCGACCGTGGAACTTCGTCCTGCACGACGGCGTCCGTCGGCGTATAGACCTGCACCTGTACGAGCCGCTTGCCGGAGGCAAGCTGCACTACGGGTCCGTGGTGACCGGTACGGTCTTCGCCGCTGACGCGCTTGCCGGGCGCGGATCGATCGCGGGCACCCCGGTTCGGTGCGAGTCGGCCGACTGGGCGGTGCGCTGCCACACGGGCTACGAGCCCCGTGACGTCGACCGCCACGACGTGCCCCTCCTGTGCCGGCGGTTCGGGATTCCGCTGCCCGAGGGCTTCGAACCGCTCGGCAAGCCTTGACCTGTCCCGGTCCGCGCCTCTGCCCCGTGTGAGACGGGCCGACGGGGGGCTCCTGCAGCCCGGCCTCCCCAGGGGCCGTCCCGGAGACACGTCTCGGGACGTCTCCGGGACTCGCGGGACGGCGGGGACGGGCCGGTCGGCCCCTACGGTCGGTCCGGGTCCGGCGCTCGGCCGGCTCGTCTCGAAGGGGAAACGCCCATGCGCAAGCGTCTGTTGACCGGCCTCGTCACCGCAGGGCTCGTCCTGTCGGGCGGCCTCCTGGCCGCGCCGGCCGCGAACGCGGCGATCATCACGTACAAGTGCGAGTACACCGCCGCGGAGCCCGAGCTGGCCTACGGCGACAGTGGCACCGCGGTGACGCAGTTGCAGTGCGAGCTGAACAACGCCCTCTCCCCGAACTCCTTCGTTCCGTTGGAGAAGGACGGCGTCTGGGGGCCCGCCACCGAGCGGGCCGTCCGGAACTTCCAGGCGTGCGTCGGCATCGAGCAGGACGGCATCGCGGGTCCGCACACCTGGTCCCAGCTGGATGCCGCGGCGAGCAACCCCATGGGCTGGCGCTGCCACTGATCAGGCGCGGGGCGCCTGCGCGCCGGGTTCCGGGGAGGGCGCCTCCATCGGAAAGTGGATCGGGCTGAGCAGGTACTGCGTGCGCCCGGGGCCCGGTTCGTTGGCGAGCTTCGGGGCGATGGCCGCGCGCAGGCCGCCGATCAGCTCCTCCAGTTCCGCCGGGCTGAGCCAGAGCGCGTGCTGGCGGTAGCCCACCCGGTCGGCCACGGGATCGGCCCCGTCCCGGTCGAGGTAGGCGGTGAACTCGGCCAGCAGGGCGGTCATCGCGGTGGCGAAGGTCCGCCGGTAATCCTCCGGGGTCAGCGCGGAGACCGCCTCCGGGCCGATGGTGGCCCTGTCCTGGCGGAGCCGGTAGTGGCGTTCCACCGCGCCGCGCACCCGGCGCTCCTCGGCCACCTCAAGGAGCCCGCCGGACGTCAGCAGGTCGATGTGCCGGTAGACCGTGGCTTTGGACGCCTCCGGGATACGGGCGCAGAGCTGAGAGGTGGTCAGGGTGCGCGCGCCGCCCATCGCGAGAACGATCCGCAGCCGGATGGGATGGGCGAGCAGGTCCAGGGAGTCCACCCTCTTACCTTCTCATGGCTGATACCTTTCTCAGTTATGAGAATGGTCGAGGGTGGGGTGCCGGAGGCGGCGGCTCGGTTCGCCGCGCTGCTGCGGACGGAGCGGTTCGAGGAGTTGGCGGACCTGTTCGCGCCTCCGCTGCGGGCGGCCGTGTCCGGGGAGCAGCTGCGGCTCGCGTGGGCGGCCGAGGTCGCCGGACGGGGCGGCCGCGCGGCCGTCGAGGAGCCGGTGGCCGAGGCCGGCTCGATGCGCGTACGCATACCCGTGGTCTGCGCGGAAGGCGGCTTCACCGTGGTCACGTCGGCCGGTGCCGACGGTCTGTTGCAGGGGCTGCGGTTCGACGCGCAGGGTGGCGCCGATTGGGAGCCGCCGGGGTACGTGGACGAGGGCCGGTTCACCGAGTGCGGCGTCGTCGTGGGCACCGGGCCGCTCGCGGTCCCCGGAACGCTCACCCTGCCCCGGGGCGAGGGGCCGTGGCCCGCCGTGGTGCTGCTCAGCGGTGGCGGCGCGTTCGACCGGGACGAGAGCATCGGGGCCAACAAGCCGCTGAAGGACCTCGCGTGGGGCCTCGCCTCCCGGCAGGTGGCGGTGCTGCGCTTCGACAAGGTGACCTTCGCCCACCCGGACCGTCTGCGGCCGGACTTCACGATGGCCGACGAATACGTGCCGCACGCCCTCGCCGCCGTCCGGCTGCTGCGGCAGCGGCCCGAAGTGGCCGCGGACCGGATCCACCTGCTGGGGCACAGCATGGGCGGCAAGGCGGCGCCCCGGATCGCCGCGGCCGATCCGTCGATCGCGGGTCTGGTGCTGCTCGCCGCGGACACGCAGCCGATGCACGAGGCGGCCGTCCGGGTGGCGCGCCATCTGGCGGCGTCGGCACCCGGACCGGCCAAATC
>NZ_JBMNDO010000150.1:0-18034 GCF_052542855.1 Streptomyces sp. SAS_281 | reverse complement strand
CCCCCCCCCCCCCCGACCGGATCGGCGCGGTGCTGCTGATCGAGACCCTGAACGCCCCGGAGTCGCCGCGCTATCCGCTGGTGAGCGCACCGGCCGGGATCGAGGTCGTGGACCGGGTCAACGCCGCTACCGGCCTCGGCAACGCGAAGTTCCTGCTGGACCTGTACCACCTGTCGATGAACGGCGAGGACCTGAGCCAGGTCATCACCGCGTACGCCGACAAGACCGGGCACGTCCAGATCGCCGACAACCCGGGCCGCGGCGCGCCCGGCACCGGCTCGCTCCCCCTGGAGCAGCTCCTCGACGAGCTGACGAAGGCCGGTTACGAGGGCTGGGTCGGGCTGGAGTACAAGCCCGGCGACCGTCCGAGCGCCGATTCCTTCGACTGGCTCCCGGCCGCGGCGCGTCCCGCCCGCTGAGGCCCCGCAGGAGCCCCTGTACACGCTGATCGGAAGGCACCCTCATGAGCAACAACCTCCCCAAGGTTGCGTGGATCGGTCTCGGCATCATGGGTTCGCCCATGTCGGAGAACCTGATCAAGGCCGGTTACGACGTCACCGGTTACACCCTGGAGCAGGACAAGGTCGACCGGCTGGCCGCGGCCGGCGGCACCGGCGCCTCCTCGATCGCCGAGGCGGTCGAGGACGCGGACGTGGTCATCACGATGGTGCCCGCGTCCCCGCAGGTCGAGGCCATCTCGTACGGCCCCGACGGCATCCTGGAGAACGCGAAGCGCGGGGCGTTGCTGATCGACATGTCCTCGATCACCCCGCAGACCTCCGTGGACCTCGCGAAGAACGCCGCGGAGAAGGGCATCCGGGTCCTGGACGCCCCCGTCTCCGGCGGCGAGGCCGGTGCGATCGAGGCCGTCCTCTCCATCATGGTGGGCGGCGAGCAGGCCGATTTCGACGCGGCCAAGCCGGTGCTCGAAGCGCTCGGCAGGACCATCGTGCTGTGCGGCCCGCACGGCTCCGGCCAGACGGTGAAGGCCGCGAACCAGCTGATCGTCGCGGTGAACATCCAGGCGTGCGCCGAGGCCGTGGTCTTCCTGGAGAAGTCCGGCGTGGACCTCGCCGCCGCGCTGGACGTCCTCAACGGCGGCCTGGCCGGTTCGACCGTGCTGACCCGCAAGAAGGCCAACTTCCTCAACCGGGACTTCGCCCCCGGCTTCCGGATCGACCTGCACCACAAGGACATGGGCATCGTCACGGACGCCGCCCGCAACGTCGGTGCCGCGCTGCCGGTCGGCGGTGTGGTCGCCCAGCTCGTCGCCTCGCTGCGCGCGCAGGGCGACGGCGGCCTGGACCACTCGGCGCTGCTGCGCTCGGTCGAGCGCCTGTCCGGCCTGCCCGTCCAGGGCTGAGCCCGGCCGCTCCCCTCCCTCCCCACAGACTTCCGGACGGTGCCGTCGCTGACACCTGTCCTGTCGCGCCCAGGCGCCGGCACCGTCCGGAACACCCTCCCACCACGAATTTCAACAAACTGTTGACGCCGCATCCCGGGCCTCTTTACGCTCCGGACACGCCCCCAGGACTCTGCCCCCTGGCCGTCGCAGTTCAGCAGCTCCCGTACGGAAGGTCGCCCCGACACCATGACGCAGCGTGTGCTTACGACCGAGTCCGGCGCCCCGGTCGCCGACAACCAGAACTCCGCCACCGCGGGTGCCGGAGGCCCGATCCTCCTCCAGGACGGCCACCTCCTGGAGAAGCTCGCCCGTTTCAACCGGGAGCGCATCCCGGAGCGCGTGGTGCACGCCCGGGGCTCCGGCGCGTACGGCTACTTCGAGGTGACCGACGACGTCACCGCGTACACCCGCGCCGACTTCCTCTCCGAGGTGGGCCGCCGCACCGAGACGTTCCTCCGCTTCTCCACCGTCGCCGACTCGCTGGGCGGCGCGGACGCGGTGCGCGACCCGCGCGGTTTCGCCGTCAAGTTCTACACGGACGAGGGCAATTACGACCTCGTCGGCAACAACACCCCGGTGTTCTTCATCAAGGACCCGATCAAGTTCCCCGACTTCATCCACTCGCAGAAGCGCGACCCGTTCACGGGCCGCCAGGAGCCGGACAACGTCTGGGACTTCTGGGCGAACTCCCCCGAGGCCACGCACCAGATCACCTGGCTGATGGGCGACCGCGGCATCCCCGCCTCGTACCGCCACATGAGCGGCTTCGGCTCGCACACCTACCAGTGGACGAACGCCGCGGGCGACGCGTACTTCGTGAAGTACCACTTCAAGACGAACCAGGGCGTGCGCTCGCTCTCCGCCGACCAGGCCGCCGAGCTCGTCGGCAAGGACGGCAACTCGCACCAGACGGACCTGCTCCAGGCCATCGAGCGCGGCATGAACCCGTCCTGGACGCTTTACGTACAGCTCATGCCGGCCGCCGAGGCAGCGGACTACCGCTTCAACCCGTTCGACGTCACCAAGGTGTGGCCGCACGCGGACTACCCGCTCCAGCGGGTGGGCCGGCTGGTGCTGGACCGCAACCCGGACAACGTCTTCGCCGAGGTCGAGCAGGCCGCGTTCTCGCCGAACAACTTCGTGCCCGGCATCGGTCCGTCCCCGGACAAGATGCTCCAGGGCCGCCTGTTCGCCTACGCGGACGCGCAGCGCTACCGCCTGGGCATCAACCACACCCAGCTCCCGGTCAACGCCCCGCGCGCCGCGACCGCGGACAACTACGGCCGCGACGGCCTCCACGCCACGCGGTACGGCTCGCGCCACGACAAGAACTACGAGCCCAACTCGTACGAGGGCCCCGCCCAGACGGACGCGGCGCCCTCGGCCCCACTCCCCGTCCAGGGCTGGACCGGCACCCACGAGGCGCCCGCCCACACCAAGGACGACGACTTCTTCCAGGCGGGCGAGCTGTACCGCCTGATGTCGGCCGACGAGAAGGACCGCCTGATCGCCAACATCGCGGGCGGCCTCTCCCAGGTCTCCCGTGACGACGTCGTCGAGAAGAACCTCGCCCACTTCCACGCCGCCGACCCCGAGTACGGCAAGCGTGTGGAAGAGGCGGTCCGCGCCCTCCGCGAGGACTGACCTCACCCCTGAACCCTGCCCGCGCCGACGCGTCCACCCGGATGAGGGGTTGTGCGCGACGCGGGCAGGACGAGGCCGCGGCGGTGGCGCGATGCCAGTGCGGTGGTACGCGGGAGGCGGCCCGGTCACCAGACCTGAAGGCCCGTGCAGCCCCCCTTCGCGTTGCCGCCGCGGCCCCTGTTCTTCCCTGAACCAGGGCGCGGAGTACGGATACGGTCCCGTACTCCGCGCCCTTTTCGTGCGCTGGGGGTGTTCGTCGTACCCAGCCAGAGACGGAACGCGCCGGATGGGCAGTGGGACAGGTGGCAGATTCCGTCAGTCGTCGGCGAGTCTCCCTGACATTTCAGGCATTCGGGGTGCTGCTCGGGGATCATGTCGAGGTACCTCCGAGGACCACCGCAAGGAGCCCCCCAGTGCCCCGCCCGACCCGGAAGGCTCTCGCCTCCCTCATCGCCGCAGCCGCCCTCGCCCTCCCCCTCCTCACGCCCGCGCCCGCCTCGGCCGCCACCGCCACCAGCCGCTTCGCGAACTACCGCTACGGTGACTGCCTGCGCGAGACCTCCGAAACCGGCCTGAAGGGCGACCGCTGCACCACCGGACGCGGCAGCCTCCGGTGGCAGTGGAACGGCCGCCTCAACACCAGCACCACGCTGAAGAACGACTTCTGGGGCCGCTGCCTCGACAGCAATGACCGAGGTGACGTCTACCCGCAGCGCTGCAACGGCGGCTCGTACCAGAAGTGGCGCACCGTCCAGCCCGCCGCCCGCAGCGCCGTCATGCTCCAGAGCGTCGGCACGGGCCGCTGCCTCCACCAGCAGGACGACGGCTACTACCGCACCGCCACCTGCGACCGGAACGCCCAGAACCAGCGCTTCACCATCGGCTGATCGAATCTCCCGGCGGATGCAGGTACGACGAGTACCGCTCCAGTTCGTCCAACTGCGCGACGTGGCGTGGTCCGATCCGCGTGCGCCCGTGACCGAGTACCCACGGCAGCAGCTCCGGGGTGGCGTCGTACTCATCGAGGAAACCCAGCTTCAGCTCGGACAGCTGGTCCTCGAAGCACCAGAGATCGACAAGCTCTTCCAGGTGCCTGGTAGCGCTGGGGGTGCGGGCCTGTTCCCACACCTCCAGCCACGGGTTCAGAGCGCCCGTGACGACCGTGACGATGTTGAGGACGTCGTACGCCGCCATCGGGGCCGGGTACCGGTCGAGCGTCGCCGCCCACCAGGACACCCACAGCTCCCGCAGCGCGGTCGTCTCCGCCGGCGGCCACCGCGTCCAGTCGGCCTGAACGAACCGCGTCCCGATCAGCCCTGCGTCGAGGTGCGTCTCGCCCCGCACCAGTAGCCGCGCGATCCGAGGCACCATCCGACGCAGCAATTCCTCCGGCTTGTCCCAGTGCGAGGGCACCTCGCTCAGCGGGGTCGTCACGAGATCGTCGGGCACCGCCTCCGGCGGCCCGGCCAGCGCGGCGATATCGGCCTCGCCATAGCAGTACAGACACCCGTCGAGGTCGAAGTCCCGCGCCGGTACGAACACTTCGCCCAGCTCGTCCAACGCCCGCTGCAACCGCTGTCGCGGATCAGCCATGACAGTCTCCTGCCGGTACTCCACCGCCCAGCGGCGAAGAGCGCGACGTTACGCCATGGCCTTCGTCGAGGAAAGCGAATTGCTGCTGCCCATCAGCCGAGGGCACCTCAGCTTCGAGAAGAACGATCAAGCCCTGCGGCGGCGCAGGGACACGAGCACCAACGGTATGAACGTGCAGGCGGTCGCCGTGGGCGCCGCCCGCGCTCTCCGGTCGCCCCCGCCACACCGAGATCGTTTCGACCGCCTTATCATCCGTTCCGAAGAGGTGAGCACCACCGAGGGGGCCGACGGAGATGACCGCAGCACGTATGGCAGCCGCTGTGCTGGCGACTTGGGCCGCGCTGATCCTGCTTCTGCTCGCGCCGTCCCCCTTGCCGGAGCATTGGCGCTACTACATCTACTCTCCGGCGAGTGTGGGGCTGTGGCTGTTGGCCATGCTCCTCGCCCCCGTCGTGGTCTGCATCGTGAAATGGCCGTGGATCAAGTCGGGCCGACGTGCGCGGCCCGTGGGCCGCTGACAGCGGACTACTCGAAGACGATCCCGGCCTCCCGTGCCAGGCTCAGGGCCAGTTCCATCGATCCCGGGCCCTGCACCACGACGCCTCTGAGTGAGGCGGCGCCGCCCACGTCCGTGAGTGTGCAGTTCTCGAAGCGGACGCTTCCTGGGACCAGGTGCGCGAACTGGGCTCCGGTGAGATCGCAGTTGGTGAAGCGCACGTTGTGCATCTCGGACTTCTGGAAGTCCACGCCGTGCATGGGGACGTCCTCGAAGGCGACGCCGTAGAACCTGCACTCCCGGAAGAGCGCGTGGTCGGCCTTGCCGTTCTCGAAGCGCACGTCGCGGAAGGTCGCGGCCCTCCACGACGACCCGGTGAGACGGCTGCCCGACACGGCGCAGCGAACCAGGGAGACGTCGTCGGCCTTCAGTTCGGCGAAGTCGCAGGTGTCGAGGACGGAGTCGGAGATCTGGCTCTGCCGCATCACGGCCCCGGCGAAGCGGACCCCCTCGAACCGGCAGCCCTCGGCCTCGAACGCCTCCGCGTGGACACCGGCGAAGGAGGTGCCGGCATACACGACGCGCTTGACGATCGCGTCGTCCTCCAGGGCGTCCCGCCACAGCTCCGCCGGTTCGTGGCGGGCCGGCAGGCGCGGTGCCGCGGGATTCTTCACCGGTCCGCCTTGCCGCATGGTTCGGGGCATCCGTGCCGCTCCTTCTCCGCCCGTTTCCGGGCATCCAGCGTCGGGTCTGTCGCACGAGCAGGTGCGACTGGGGTGGTCGGGTACGCGTGGCCGGTGAAGTGGGCGCGGAAGACCTCGGAGATTCCGGGCACCGGCGGCCGCCAGGCGCTGATGGACGTGCGGGGGCGGTCGGAGGTCATGCCAGGAACGTACAAGACGCGCGGGAGGCGCGGCTCGAACCCGCTGGGACGATGCACACGGGGGCGCGTGAGGCCCGATGGCCAGGGCGGCCGAGATGCCCGGCCGAGGCGCGGGACCAGGCCGGCGCGGAAGGCACGTGGACGCACATCCGCGCGGGACACAGGCGAAAGAGCACCTACGGACGTCCGTAGGTGCTCTTCGGGGTCGGGCCTCAGGGCCTACGGATCAGGCTCCGACGTACGGCCTGATCGCCGTAGGGGCGTGCGACGGGTCCGTCGCGATGTCCTCGAACTCATTGACCGACGCGATGTCCGAGCCGCTCATCGAGATGTTCGTGACGCGTTCCAGGATCGCTTCGACCACCACCGGGACGCGGTGTTCCGCGGCCAGCTTCTTCGCCTCCTCGAAGGCCGGGAGGAGGGCGTCCGGCTCCGTGACGCGGATGGCCTTGCAGCCCAGGCCCTCGACCACCTTGACGTGGTCCACGCCGTAGACGCCCAGCTCCGGGGAGTTGAGGTTCTCGAACTCCAGGTTGACCTGGAAGTCGATGTCGAAGTTCCGCTGGGCCTGGCGGATCAGGCCGAGGTACGAGTTGTTGACCAGCACGTGCACGTACGGGATGCGGTGCTGGGCGCCCACCGCCAGCTCCTCCAGCATGAACTGGAAGTCGTAGTCGCCCGAGAGCGCGACCACCGAGCCGTCGGGGTCGGCCGTGGCGACGCCGAGCGCGGCCGGGATGGTCCAGCCGAGGGGCCCGGCCTGGCCGCAGTTGATCCAGTGGCGCGGGCGGTACACGTGGAGCATCTGGGCGCCCGCGATCTGCGAGAGGCCGATCGTCGTGACGTACCGGGTCTCCGGGCCGAACGCGCGGTTCATCTCCTCGTAGACGCGCTGCGGCTTCAGCGGGACGTTGTCGAAGTGCGTACGGCGCTGCAAGGCGGCGCGGCGCTCCTGCGTGGACGCCGCCCAGGCCGAGCGGTCCGCGAGCCTGCCCGCCGTCTTCCGCTCGCGGGCGACCTCCACGAACAGTTCCAGCGCCGCCTTCGCGTCGGAGACGATGCCGAGGTCCGGGGCGAAGATCTTGCCGATCTGAGTGGGCGCGATGTCCACGTGGACGAAGGTGCGGCCCTCCGTGTAGACGTCGAGCTTGCCCGTGTGGCGGTTGGCCCAGCGGTTGCCGATGCCGAGGACGAAGTCGGACTCCAGGAAGTTCGCGTTGCCGTAGCGGTGCGAGGTCTGGAGGCCGACCATGCCGGCGTTCAGCTCGTGGTCGTCGGGGAGGATGCCCCAGCCCATCAGGGTCGGGACGACCGGGACGCCCGTCAACTCGGCGAATTCGACGAGTAGTTCCGACGCGTCGGCGTTGATGATGCCGCCGCCCGCGACGAGCAGCGGGCGCTCCGAGGCGTTGAGCATGTCGAGAGCGCGCTCGATCTGCTTGCGGGACGCTGCCGGCTTGTGCACCGGCAGCGGCTCGTACAGGTCGGGGTCGAACTCGATCTCGGTGAGCTGGACGTCGATCGGGAGGTCGATGAGGACCGGGCCGGGGCGGCCCGTACGCATCAGGTGGAACGCCTGCTGGAAGACGCCGGGGACCTGCGCGGCCTCCAGGACGGTCGTCGCCGCCTTGGTGACCGGGGCGGCGATCGAGGCGATGTCGACGGCCTGGAAGTCCTCCTTGTGCAGGACGGCGGTCGGCGCCTGGCCGGTGATGCACAGGATCGGGATCGAGTCCGCGATCGCGGAGTACAGGCCCGTGATCATGTCGGTGCCGGCGGGCCCCGACGTACCGATGCAGACGCCGATGTTGCCCGGGCGGGCCCGGGTGTAGCCCTCCGCCATGTGGGAGGCGCCCTCCACGTGGCGGGCGAGCGTGTGGTGGACGCCGCCGGCCGCCTTGAGGGCCGCGTAGAAGGGGTTGATCGCGGCGCCGGGCACACCGAACGCGTTGCTGACGCCTTCGCGCTTGAGGATCTCGACTGCCGCGCGGGCAGCGGTCATACGAGGCATTGAGTGCTCCTGCTCGTCCCTGGGTGGAGTCGGGGATGGAGTCGGGCTCTGTCGCGCCACCTGAGAGCACCAAATCACCGATTCCGCATTGCGGAAAACTTCTTCTGTTATGTGGAAGCAAATCTAAGCCGCGTCCGGACCGTCGTCAAGGGAGCGGTGAACGGCGGGGAGAAGGGTGCCGAGTGGGCGGATTCCCCACCCGGCGGCGGGCTCTTGGGGGAGCATGGAGGGATTACGGAAGTGGCACGGAGGGAGCACACGGTGGAGTCAGTGCCGGTACGGTGCCCGGCCTGCCGCCGCGACCACGCGTATGTGACCCCCGCCTACCCGTGCCCGTGCGGGGAGCCGACGGCCCCGCCACTGCTGCGCGGCGCGCCCGTCGTCCCGATCACCCACCGCACCTGGAACGACGACTGGGTGACCGTGCGCTGCCGGGGCTGCGGGCGGCACGACCAGTGGCCGCAGCCCGAGCTGTGCTGCCCGTGCGGCGCGGTGCTGCGGGTGCCGGTGCGGCCGGCGGCTTCCACCGGGGCGGCCCGGCCCGCGCACATACCGCTGCCGCGCACGGCGGCGGCGCCGCGTCCGGCGTTCCGTCCGCTGACCATCCGTACCGCGCGGGACGCGGTCGCGGCGGCGGCGCTCTATCTCACCTGGCTCGGCTTCCGGGACGTCACGCACCCGGTGAACCGGCCGGCGTCCCGGATCGACCTGCGGGCGGCCGGGCTGATCGCCGAGGTCGACTCCACGACCCTGCCGACCGCGCCGCGGGACGTCGAGTGCCTGTGGCTCAACGCGCTCAACGGCTCCGTGCGCGGGGTGCTGTTCTCGCTCGCGGGCTACACACCGGAGGCCCGGAAGCGCGCGGACACCCTGCGCGTTCCGCTGTTCGTCCTGGACCTCACCGGCACGCCGCAGCCGGTGAACGGTGCGGCGGACGAACTCGTCAGCACCGGCGCCTGACCGCGCGCACCTCACACTTTCGGACACGGCGGCCGGTCGAGGTGTCGTACCTCACAGGAACCGCCCGGCCACCCTGCGTGTGATCCGTCACGTTCTGGCCAACGGCCCTCGATGTGCGGTTCGTTGTCAGTGGCGGGCCCTACAGTGGAGCGCATGGTCTTAACTCCACGGACTTCACCACCCTCGGACACGCCCGCGCACGCCCCCGCGCTCCCGAGGCGCTCCGCCCTGGAGGCCAACGAGGCGATTCGCGCGCTCGTGGACGCCCGCGCGGGCCAGGACTGGTCCCCCGTGGAGTCCGCCGCGTACGAGGTGCTGCTCCTCCAGTGGGCGGCGGCGACGCGGGGCGGCACGGGGGACGTGACCGAGGCGGCCTGAGCTTCTCAACGCCGGTAGGTCTCCCGCAGTTCGATCTTGCGGACCTTGCCGCTGACCGTCATCGGGAAGGTCTCCAGGATCTGGAGCAGGCGCGGGATCTTGTAGTGCGCCAACTGCCCCTCGCAGAAGGCCCGTACGTCCTCCAGGGCCGGCGGGTCGGCCGGGTCGGCGGGGATGACGCAGGCCAGCACCTCCTCGCCGTACCGCTCGTCGGGCACGCCGACCACCTGCACGTCGGCGATCTTCGGGTGGCGGTACAGGAACTCCTCGATCTCGCGCGGGTAGATGTTCTCGCCGCCCCGGATGATCACGTCCTTGATGCGCCCGACGATCTGTACGTAGCCGTCCTCACGCATCACCGCGAGGTCCCCGGTGTGCATCCAGCGCCCCGCGTCGATCGCCTCGGCGGTGCGCTCGGGCTGGTCCCAGTAGCCGAGCATCACGCTGTAGCCCCGGGTGCACAGCTCACCCGACCGGCCGCGCTCCAGGGTCACACCCGTCGCGGGGTCGATGACCTTGACCTCGATGTGCGGCATGACGCGGCCCACGGTGCCGGTGCGGCGTTCCAGGTCGTCGTCGCGGCGGGTCTGCGTCGAGACCGGGGAGGTCTCCGTCATGCCGTAGCAGATGGACACCTCCTCCATGTGCATCTCGGCCACCACCCGCTTCATCACCTCGACCGGGCACGGCGACCCGGCCATGATGCCGGTGCGCAGCGAGGACAGGTCGTACGAGGCGAAGTCCGGCAGGTTGAGCTCGGCGATGAACATCGTGGGCACCCCGTACAGCGAGGTGCAGCGCTCCTGCTGCACGGCGCCCAGCACGGCGGCCGGTTCGAACGAGCCGCCGGGGATCACGATGCAGGCGCCGTGCGAGGTGATCCCGAGGTTGCCCATCACCATGCCGAAGCAGTGGTAGAAGGGGACGGGCAGGCAGACCCGGTCCTCCTCGGTGTAGGCGACCAGCTCCCCCACGAAGTACCCGTTGTTGAGGATGTTGTGGTGGGAGAGAGTCGCCCCCTTGGGGAATCCGGTGGTGCCGGAGGTGTACTGGATGTTGATCGGGTCGTCGCAGGACAGCGCCGCCTCGCGTTCCGCGAGCTGACTGACCGTCACCTGGGGCGCGGTGGCCAGGAGTTCGCCCCAGGTCCCGTCGCCGATGTAGTGCACCGCGCGCAGGTCCGGGCAGTTGGCGCGGACCTGCTCGACCAGGGCCCGGTAGTCGCTGGTGTGGCGCGCGAGGGAGGCGGCGAGCAGGGAGATGCCCGCCTGCTTCAGCACGTACTCCAGCTCGTGCGCCCGGTAGGCCGGGTTGATGTTCACCATGATCGCGCCGATGCGGGCGGTGGCGTACTGGACGAGCACCCACTCGGGGCAGTTGACCGCCCAGATGCCGACCCGGTCCCCCTTGGCCACGCCCGACGCCATCAGCGCCCGCGCCAGCTCGTCCACGGCCGCGCCGAACTCCGTGTACGTCCAGCGCCGCCCGGACGGTACGTCGACCAGTGCCTCGCGGTCGGGCCAGGCGGCGACGGCCCGGTCCAGGTTGCGGCCGATGGTGTCGCCGAGCAGGGCGGTCGTGCCCGTGCCGTGCGCGTACGAGAGCGCGGTCATGCCAGGTCCCCCTCGGCGTACTCGATGCCGCCGCCCTGGGCGGTGCGCTCGCGCAGTTCGATCCGGCGGATCTTGCCGGAGACGGTCTTCGGCAGCTCCGCGAACTCCAGCCGCCGGACCCGCTTGTACGGGGCGAGCACAGACCGGGAGTGGGCGAAGAGCACCTTGGCGGTGTCGGGCCCGGGCTCCCAGCCCTCGGCGAGCACCACGTACGCCTTCGGGACGGAGAGGCGGACCTCGTCGGGGGCCGGGACGACGGCGGCCTCGACCACCGCCTCGTGCTCCAGCAGGGCGCTCTCCAGCTCGAACGGCGAGATCTTGTAGTCGGAGGACTTGAAGACGTCGTCGGCGCGCCCCACGTAGGTGATGTAGCCGTCCTCGTCGCGGGAACCGATGTCCCCGGTGCGGTAGTAGCCGCCGGCCATCGCCTCGGCCGTCCGCTCCGGGTCGCCGTGGTAGGCGGTCATCAGGCCCACCGGACGCGCCGACAGGTCGAGCGAGATCTCGCCCTCGACCGCGCCGGGCTCCCCGCTCACCGGGTCGAGCAGGACGACCCGGAATCCGGGACTGGGCCGCCCCATGGAGCCGGGCTTCAGGGCCTGGCCGGGGGTGTTGGCGACCTGGACGGCGGTCTCCGTCTGGCCGAAGCCGTCCCGGATGGTGACGCCCCAGGCGCGCCGGACCGCCTCGATGACCTCGGGGTTCAAAGGTTCGCCGGCGGCGACGACCTCGCGCGGCGGGGTCTTCAGCTGGGTCAGGTCCGCCTGGATGAGCATGCGCCACACGGTGGGCGGGGCGCAGAAGCTCGTGATGCCGGAGCGGTCCATCTCGGCCATCAGACGGCCGGCGTCGAAGCGGGTGTAGTTGAAGATGAAGACGGTCGCCTCCGCGCTCCACGGGGCGAAGAGGTTGGACCAGGCGTGCTTGGCCCAGCCGGGCGAGGAGATGTTGAGGTGGACGTCGCCGGGCTTCAGTCCGATCCAGTACATCGTCGCCAAGTGGCCCACGGGGTACGAGACATGGGTGTGCTCGACCAGCTTGGGGCTGGCGGTCGTGCCGGAGGTGAAGTAGAGCATCAGCGGTTCGTCCGCGTCGGTCTCGCGGTCCGGCGTGAACGTGCGGGGGGCCTCGGCCGCCTCCGCGTAGTCGAGCCAGCCCTCGGTCGGGGCGCCGACGCAGACACGGGTGTAGCGGCCGGGCACCTCGGCGAACTTCGCCGTGTCGGTGTCGCGGACCAGGACGTGCCGGACCCGGCCGCGCTCGACCCGGTCGCGCAGGTCGGCGGGGCCGAGCAGCGGGGTCGCGGGGATGACGACGGCTCGGAGCTTCATCGCGGCGAGCGCGGTCTCCCACAGCTCGACCTGGTTGCCGAGCATGACGAGGACGCGGTCGCCCTCGCGCACACCCTGGGCGCGCAGCCAGTTCGCGGCCCGGTCGGACCGGGCGGACATCTCGGCGAACGACACCTCGGTACGGGTGCCGTCCTCCTCCACGATGTGCAGGGCGGTGCGGTCGTTGTCCCGGGCGATGACGTCGAACCAGTCGAGCGCCCAGTTGAAGTGGTCGTCGCGGGGCCAGCGGAAGCCCTCGTAGGCTGCGGCGTAGTCCTCGCGATGCCGGAGCAGGAAGTCCCGGGCCGCCCGGAACGTCTCCGTCGCACTCGTTTCCGGCATGTGCCCTCCTCTTTACCGACCCGGCCGGTCCTTTGGCTCCTCCCATGATGTAAACAGTGACCCAGGTCTCACCACCCCCGGACGGGGGTGGCGCGGGGCCGCCATTCCATCGGGGGCCGGGCAGAGAGGCGGCAGGGTGCCGGAATCCGTCGACGCGGTCGAGATGCAAGCGGCGCTGCTGCGGCTGCGCCGGACGAGCGGGTTGCCGGTGGCTTTCGGGGGGCTGCTCTCCGACAGCCGCCACGCCAGGATCGCCGAGGTGAACGGGGCGCGGACGGGGGCCCTGCGGGGTCTCGTGATCTCGTCGGGCAGCGGCCTGGGCGGCAAGTCCATGGCTCTGTCGAGGCCGTGCGCGGTGACCGACTACCGCTTCTCGCGCCACATCAGCCACGAGTACGACACGGCCGTCGCGGCCGAGGGCCTGCGCTCGGTGGTCGCCGTCCCGGTCGTGGTGCGGCGCGAGGTGCGGGGAGTGCTGTACGGGGCGCTGCGTGAGCCGCTCACGCTGGGGGACCGCACGTTCGACGCGGCGGTGGCCGCGGCCCGGGACGTGGAGCAGGCGCTGGTGGTCCGGGACGAGGCGCGGCGGCTGCTGTCGGCGGGCCGCCCGGAGCCGGACGCCGCTCCCGGGGCGGCGGGGGCCTGGGAGGACGTCCGGGAGGCGCACCGCGAGCTGCGCGCCCTGATGCCGAAGGTGCTGGACCCGGCGCTGCGGGACGAGCTGCTCGCGGTGTGCGGGCGGCTGGCCTCGGCGACGGGCACCCGGGAGCCCGGGGCGCGCGAGGTCCGGCTCGCGCCGCGCGAGATCGATGTGCTGGCGTGTGTGGCGGCGGGCGCGACGAACGCGGTGGCGGCGGACCGGCTGGGGCTGCGCCCGGAGACGGTGAAGGGCTATCTGCGGTCCGCGATGCGGCGGCTGGGCGCGCACACCCGGCTGGAGGCGGTGGTGGCGGCCCGGCGGGCGGGGCTGCTGCCGTAGGGCGTGTCCCCCGACCTCACCAGGCGGTACACCCGGCGCTCCTCAGCGCCCCAGGTCCACGAACTTCCCGAACCGGATGTCGTGCTCCGCGGCCGGGGTCATCGCCGCGATCAGGTCCGCCGCCTCCTCCGTCAGGGCGTCGCGCTCGGCGGCGGTCAGCGGACGGACCTCCTGCACGGTGACGACGGCCGGGGCGTCGCGCGGGGTGTTCAGCCGCCAGACCGCCGCGAAGAACCCGTCCACCAGCACGCTGCCGTACACCTGGTTGCCCACCCCGTTGAGGCCCTTGAGGGGCGCCGGGATGATGCGGGTGCGGTCCGCGTGGCCGAGCAGGACGTTGTCGAACTCGGGCAGGAAGCGGGGCGGGGCGGGGGTGTCCTCGGCGGGGCGCGGGGCATCGGGCAGGTCAAAGAGCTCGGTGCCGTGCTCGTCGCGGAAGGTGACGAGCCGGGGCCGCAGCCGCTCGAAGACCTCCTTCAGGCGGGTCAGTCCGGCCCAGGTCTGCATGTCCTTCACCGAGGCGGGGCCGAACGCGCCGAGGTAGCGCAGCACGGCGCCCTCGATGTCGGGGGCCACACCGGCCGGGCGTCCGAGCCAGTGCTCGACGGTGGTGAGCGCGACGCCGCCGCTCACGCCCCAGAGGCCGCGTGGGGTGACCTGGACCAGGGGCAGCAGACAGCGGGCGGCGGTGCTCAGGGCCTGCGGGTCCGCTTCGGGCCACTCGGTGAGCAGCCGGGTGCGGATCTCCTTCGGGGTGCGGGGCGTCTCCTCGACGTATGCCCTGCTCACCTCGCGCAGACGGTCCAGGTCCACGCCCGTGAGCCCCTTGCGGAAGATGCCGAGCTCCCGGTCGCGGGCCGCCTGCACCAGAGGCCGCAGCGTGAGGGCGTCGTCGGCGGTGTGGGTGTGGATGGTCGAGCGCAGCGAGACGATGCGGAGGACCTCGCGGGACTCCATCAGCGCGGACAGTTCGGCCGGCCGGAAGCCGTGGAGCCGGGCCAGGAGCTGGTAGTACGGCGGCTTGGTGTTCTGCGCCTGGAGGCCGACGAGGTGGGTGACGGCGTCCTTCGCGCTCATCGCGGCCCGGCGCAGCAGGAGCTGGCGGTCCAGGGTCGCCCGGCCGAGGGCCCTGGGCGTGAGCACGGGGACGGGGGCGGCGCCGGCGGAGGTCTTCTTCTTCACGGCCATGACGGGCACGCTACGCCTCCATGCGGTCGGATCCGGTCCTGATGAGGGGCCTTCCCGGGCCGCCATGCCGTCATGTGGCGAAGCCGGGATCGGGGCGGGGCCGCCCCCATCATGGTCCCGTGATCGCCGTCCTGTTCGCCGTCCTGACCGCCCTCAGCAACGGTTCCGCCTCCGTGCTCCAGCGCCGCGCCGCCCTCGACGTCCCGCAGACCGAGGCCATGCGGGTGTCACTCATCGGCCATCTGCTGCGTCAGAAGGTGTGGCTCGCGGGGATCGCCCTGGTGATCGTCGCCGCCGTCTGCCAGGCCGTCGCGCTGGCCACGGGACCGATCTCCGTGGTGCAGCCCATCTTCGTGATCGAGCTTCCGGCGACCCTGCTGCTGGCCGGTTTCATGATGCGGGCGCGGGTGCCCCGGACGGTCTGGCTCGGGGTCGCCGCGGTGACGGCCGGGCTGGCCCTCGGAATGGCGACGGCCGCGCCGGGCGGCGGCAGCGACTCCGTGCACGGGGCGGCGTGGGTGCCGGCGCTGATCCTGACGGCCGTGTTCGAGGCGCTGCTGATCGCGGGCGCGCTGGCCACCCGGGGCAATCTCCGGGCCGCCCTGCTGGCCACGGCCGCCGCCTGCGGTTACGCGCTGACCGCCGCGCTGATGAAGGACGCGATGGCGCGGCTCGACGCGGGCGGCGCCGGGGCGCTGTTCAGCTCCTGGCAGCTGTACGCCACGGCGGCGGCGGGGGTCGGCGCGCTGTTCCTCCTCCAGAACGCCCTTCAGGCGGGCACGCTCGTCGCCGTGCAGCCGTGCCTGACGCTGGGCGACGCCCTGATCAGCGTCCTGTACGGGGTGACCCTGTTCGGCGAGGAGGTGCGCACCGGCTGGTGGGTGCTGCCCGAGCTGCTGGCCCTGGGGCTGATCGCGGCGGGGTGCGTGGAGCTGGCGCGGTCGCCGCTGGCCGCCGGGAACCCGACGGCCCTGGCCCGCGCGCGCCGGGTCGACTGACCGGGCGCGCACGGGCCGGGGCCGCGTCGTACGCCGTACTACTTGCTGATCGCGAACCGCATCAGGGCGTGCTCGTCGCCCTGCTTGATCTTGCCGGTCTCGTTGATCACCTGGAGCTTCCAGCCGGCACCGACGCGCATGGCCTTCGCCACGGCGCAGCCGTTGTCGCTGGTCAGCAGGGACGGCCAGATGTCGGCGACCTGCTGGCTGCTGCCGCCCGTGGCGTCGTAGACCTTGATGCTGACGTTGCGCGCGTTCTGGAAGGCGCTGCCCTTCTTGTACGCGGCGGCGACGAAGACGATCGCCGTGACGTTCGAAGGGATCTTGGCGAAGTCGACGGTCACCGTCTCGTCGTCGCCCTCGCCCTTGCCGGTCTGGTTGTCACCACTGTGGACCAGCGAGCCGTTGCCCAGCGGGTCGAGGGAGTCCAGGCCGGCCAGCCGCACCGGGTCCGCGCCCTGCATCGCGATGGCGATCAGGTCGAGGTCGGTCCCCTTCTTCTGCTTCAGCTTCCCCATCAGCCCGCCACTGCTGCCGACGGTGGGGTCCCAGGAGACGCCGATGGAGAGGTGGGTCACTCCGTCCAGGTCCGCCGGGCCGTCTTCCTTCTTCAACGTGATCATGCGTGATCCTCTTCGTGGCGAGATTCCTACAAGGTGAGTCTGCCTGGTGTCCTCCCGCTACCCCTCACCCGGGGCAAAATTTCGACCAAGTGTGGGAGGGGCCCGACCAGAATGTCCTGCCTCGGCATGATGTACGGGCACGTTTCCCCGTGATACGGGCATGGAAAGGGCGCCCGGGCCGCGGCGCGGACCGGGCGTCGGTTGTCAGCCGCTCAGGCGGCTTCCTCGCGCACCACCATCGGCGTCCCCAGGTGCTGGTGACCGCCGCTGGCGAGCATGCGCACCTCCGCGTGATCGCTGATCTCGGCGCGGACGATGCCGGTGTCGTCCTCGTAGACGGGGTGTCCGCCCGCACCGCTCTGTGCCGTCCGGTGGACGGTGACGGCGTCGTCCTCCACTGCCGCGGACTGGAAGACGAGCTCGTAGCTCTCCGGATACTCCATGACGGCTCTCCAGACGACCGTTTCCGGGCAGGCTCCTCGGAGCGCGCCCGCCCTGCACTGCCCATGGTCGCGCACACCCGTGCGGGATGCAGATGCGCGCGCCCTGCGGGTCCGGACAGGGGCTGCCTATGCTGAAGGAGAGTCCCGCCGCGGGAAGGGAAACGCCATGGACGAGGTCGGTCTGGGCGACGACGTCTATCAGCCCCAGCAGGAGTCGGAGGCATCCGATCCGGTCGAGCAGCTCGACACGGAGGACACCTTGGACGACCCGGACGTCGAAGACGTCCTGGACCGGGGCTACTCGCCTCCCGAGCGCCCCTACGCCGTGGACGACCTCGGCACCACCGCCGCCGAGCAGCACCGGGGCGAGTCCCTGGAGAGCCGCCTCGCGCGCGAGCGGCCCGACGGCGGCGGCCCTCCCGGTGACGGGGTGGGCGATGTGGTGGACGGGGACGGCGAGCCCTGGGACCGCGAGGTCGGCACCGTACGCGCCGGGCGGCTCACCCGGGACCTCGGCATCGACGAGCCGGACAGCACGGCGGGCGAGGACGTCGGGATCGACGGCGCCGCCGCCTCCGCCGAGGAGGCCGCCGTGCACGTCATCGCGGACGAGGCGTAGCCGGGTCCGTCCCCCTTACCCCGGAGGTAATCGACGCCCCGCGCGCCGTCGGACATCGTGTTCCTCACGAGCACAGCGCTCCCGGCCCACCGGCCGGAAGCCTTACGGGAGGGATCCACGATGACCGCCTACGACGACGCCGTGCAGCGCTACCTCGTCGCCTGGAACGCCGGGCCCGAGGAGCTGGAGAAGGCCGTCGCCGCCGCGTTCACCGACGACGCCGCGTACACCGACCCGCTGGTCGACGTACGGGGGCACGAGCAGCTGGCGGCCGCCATCGGCGGAGTGCGGCAGCAGTTCCCGGGGTTCGCGTTCCGCCCGGCCGGTGCGGTGGACGGACACCACGCGCTGGTCCGCTTCGGGTGGGAGCTGGTCGCGCCCGACGGCTCGGCGCCCGTCGCCGGCTTCGACGTGGCCACGCTCGCCGAGGACGGCCGGATCGCCTCGGTCAGCGGCTTCCTGGACCGGGTGCCGACGGCCTGAACGGCCAGGCGCGGTACGGCGGCGGGGGGGGCCGCCCGTCGCCGT